>JBFNEZ010000069.1:0-18077 GCA_040797825.1 Thermotaleaceae bacterium
AAGATTAATTTCCACAATATTACTTATGTTTATTTGCATTGGATATATGGTAAATGTCAGCTACGGACAATCATCCGATATATCCGCTGCCAGTGCTATTGTTATGGACGTTAAAACTGGAAGAATATTATACCATAAAAATATGAATGATAAAAAACCCATGGCTAGTACAACTAAAATTATGACAGCCTTATTGGCTTTAGAAAATAGTAACATGAAAGAAATTGCTGAAATATCTAAAAATTCTGTAGGTGTAGAAGGATCCTCTATTTATCTCCAAGAAGGTGAAAAGTTAAAGATGGAGGATTTGCTCTATGGATTGATGCTTCGTTCAGGAAATGACTCTGCTGTGGCCATTGCCAATAAAATTGCTGGTTCTACAGAAAAGTTTTCTGATATGATGAACCAAAGAGCAAAAGAAATGGGTGCATTAAACACAAACTTTAAAAATCCTCATGGTCTTCATCATCCTGAACATTATACTACTGCCTATGATTTGGCTTTAATTTCTCGCGAAGCTCTTTTAAATAAAGATTTTAATACAATCGTTAAGACAAAGCTATGGATAGCCGAAAGAGAAGGATTTAAATATTTCTATAACAAAAACAAAACTCTCAGCGAATACAATGGCGGAGATGGTGTAAAAACAGGCTATACAAAAGTAGCCGGAAGATGCCTTGTTACTTCTGCTACCCGTAATGGTATGCAATTGGTTTGTGTGGTTCTAAATGCGCCCAATTGGTTTCAAGATTCCTATTATCTCCTTAATCAAGCCTTTGACAAATATCATCCATGGCCGGTGATACAAGAAAATATTCCTCTTAAGACTGTGTCTATTGAAAATGGAAAAAAAGAAACTACAAAAATAATATGCAAGGAGAATATTTTCATTCCTGTGACAGATGAAGAAAAGAATAAAGTGGTTACTGTGCTAGAGCTTAAAGAACAGTTCTCTGCACCTATTCATAGGGGAACTCAGCTAGGACGGGCAAAAATATATGTAGATAATAAACTTTTTTATACAGCCGAATTATATTCACGAGAAGATATTGAAGTAAAAACCTTCTTTGATCGTATAACCGATAGAATAAAAAGAATACCTTCTAAAAACCAATAGTTCCACATAGATTAGGCCAGAGAAATTAAAATTTCTCTGGCCTAATCTATGTGGAACACTTTTATTGTATAAGAAATATCCTGTATCATAGATTTTTTTATGATATAGGGAGGTTGTGTCATTGAATGAAAAAATTCGCTGTATAGACGCCGGGAGTGAATATTGTCCCTGTTATTTAGCAGAAACAGGGAACTGTATTGTATGTTCTCACTTGCAAAATAAAGAAATGTGCGAATGTGACTGGTGTGGTACATGTATTTTTAACGAGTTTTATTGGAACAGCTATACAAAAAAGAAAAGCCGAGAATCCGTTTACTGTAAAATTCTACAAAAGAAATTTATTAATTCTCAATTAGCAATTCTTTCTTTACAAATATCGAAAGGACTCGCTCGTCAACTTATACATCCAGGTTCCTATGCCATGTTTAGAAATCCAGATAAACCTCACTATTTTGATATTCCCATATCTATTTTAGATGTAACGGAATCCACGGGAAGAATCGACATTGCTGTACAAAGTATAGGTGCAAAATCAAAAACCTTGTTGGATGCATCAGAGCATTTATTGATTAAAGGACCTTATTGGAATGGGATTATTGGGCTAGAATATTTTAAAAAATTAAGCAAAAAAAATGTCTTATTGGTTGTAAGAGGTATCGCCCAAGCTCCTGCTGTTTCTGTTATAAAAAATCTATATAAAAATAAAAATAATATTACCTTGGTATTAGATCCAGGGAATGTTGATTCTAGCTTTATTAAAGACTATATTCATCATTTTAATGTTGAAATAATATCCTTAGATCTAAAATCAAAAAATAATATTTTATCTATTGAAAATTTAATCAAAGATAGAAGCTTTGATTTAATTTTTAGTGGTGGCTCTGATTTATTGCATGGTGAACTATTACAAATCATTAGAAACTTAGAAAAAGAGATTGATATTGCTGCAACAAATAATCATGAAATATGCTGTGGTGAAGGTATATGTGGCGCATGTAGTACATTTAACAAAGATGGCAATCTACTTAAAATGTGTAAAAATCAAGTACAGCTCAAGGAAATCTTGTAGAGGGGGTTCGGCAATGACAAAAGTGGTAATTATAGGAGGCGGCTGGGCTGGCGTGGCTGCATCTATTACAGCAAAAAAAGCGGGTGCTCAAGTAACACTTATTGAAAGAATGGATATTTTATTAGGTCTTGGCAATGTGGGCGGGATCATGAGAAATAATGGTAGATATACAGCAACAGAAGAATGCAGCTTAATGGGAGCACCAGAGCTTTTTAATATTACTGACCAAGTATCCCGACATGAAAACATTAGTTTTCCAGGACATAATCATGCTAGTCTTTATGATGTGTGTAAAGTAGAGCCCATGGTACGTAAACTTTTAAAAGAGATAGGTATCGAAATCTACTTTTTAGCCCGTGGGATAAATGTGCTAAAGAAAAAAAATACAATTGAAGGGATTCATCTTCATAATGGAGAAAAAATAGAAGGCGATGTATTTATAGATACAACAGGAGCCACAGGACCAATGGGGAATTGTACAAAATACGGCAATGGATGTGCCATGTGCATCCTTCGTTGTCCATCCTTTGGACCAAGAGTAAGTATTACTGAAAAGTCAGGGATTGAAGAGCTAATTGGCAAAAGAAGTGATGGAACACCTGGAGCATTTAGTGGCTCTTGCAAATTAAATAAAGATTCACTCAGTAAGGAATTGGTACATCAGCTTAACCATGAAGGAGTGGTTATTTTACCGGTTCCTCCCGATGATATTAATACAGATAAACTAAATATAAAAGTATGTCAGCAATATGCATTAAAAGAGTATTCAGAAAACATTATATTATTAGATACCGGTCATGCAAAACTGATGGCTCCATTTTATCCTCTTGAAAAATTAAGAAAAATACATGGCTTGGAGAATGCGCGATATGAAGATCCTTACTCTGGAGGAATTGGCAACTCAGTTCGCTATTTAGGTATTGCACCAAGAGATAATAAAATGCGTGTAATAGGGGTTGATAATCTTCTGTGCGGAGGAGAAAAATCTGGACTTTTTGTAGGCCATACAGAAGCTATTACCACAGGTAGTCTTGCAGGCCATAATAGTGTTCGATTAATCAAAGGCATGCCCCTTTTAGAACTGCCAATTACTTTGGCTACAGGCGATCTCATTGCTTATGAAAACAGCATAGGGAGAACCCTAGAAGGCCGTAAAACCCGTTATACTTTTGCAGGAGCAGATTACTTTAAACGCATGAAAGATCTGAACCTATATACAACCGATCGTGAAGTTCTGAGACAAAAAATAGAACAGATGGATTTGTTGCATATTTTTGAAGAAAAACTTATGTAATTTGATGAAATATACAAAAGCTAAGAAAGGATTGTATAATTAAATGCGTCTACAAAAATACATTGCACTATCAGGTGCAGCATCACGAAGAAAAGCTGAGGAAATGATAGCTTCTGGTAGAATTAAGGTAAATGGAGAAATAATTGGAGATATGGGTGTTACAATAGACCCTTTGCTAGACCAAGTCATGATAGACAATCAAATTATTAAGCCAGAGGATGAGATGGTGTACATCCTTCTCCATAAACCAGAGGGCTACATTACAACCCTATCCGATGAATTTAAAAGGCCTACTGTTCTTGATTTAGTAAGAGAAATTCATAAAAGGATTTTTCCTATTGGGAGACTAGACTACGATACTTCAGGTCTTTTAATTATGACAAATGATGGAGACCTAACTTACCACTTGACTCACCCAAAACATGAGGTTAAAAAAATTTATATAGCTAAAGTTAAAGGTCGGCCTGAAGAAGCAGCACTCAACCGACTTAGAGAAGGTGTAGATATTGGAGGCTATATTACTGCACCTGCTCAAATAGAGTACTTAGAAAGCAATAAGCATACATCCTTTATCAAGGTAGTTATTCACGAGGGTAAAAATAGACAAATTCGAAAGATGTTTGATGTAATTCATCACCCCGTTCTGCAATTAAAAAGGATTTCTATTGGAAGAATTCAACTGGGAAACTTGCCAAAAGGAAAATGGAGACGACTCACCACTGAAGAAATTCAATACTTAAAAAAGATTAAATAACTTGAAGAAGTCTATCCTGTTTGATAGACTTTTCTTGATATAAAGAAATTTTTACCAATTTATCTGCCATAGACTTTTTCACCCTAATGGCAATAATAAAATAAATTCATAGAAAGGGGTTTTTAATATGTTAGAAATGAAACCTGCAACAGAATCGGATATTGAAGATATACAACAATTGCTTCATGAAAACAAACTTTCTGTATCAAATGTCTCTAACATAATATCAAATTGTATGATTGCTTATGAAAGAGGAAAACCATTGGCCGCAGCTGGATTTTTCAGCGAAGACATAGATGCACTTATTGAATTTGTTGTTGTATGCAAAAATCATCATGGTGAATATTTGGGTGATGGTATTATAAAGGCATTGCTAAATTTAGCTGATAAAAAAGGAATTAAAAGGGTATATGTAAAAGGAGAGGAACTCTATCCATTTCTTCAGAAAGTTGGTTTTGAAAAAATGGATAAGGAAGCTTTTAAAGGTGTGATCCCACCTGTGATCTCCGAGCAGCTCATGAAAGCTGAGTGGGTTTCCGTAGCTATATTGCCAGATTTTTTCATGAAAGCTTGTCGAAGTACAAAAGGATAAAAGGGGGAACAATACCTATGGGAGCAAAAATTTTAACAAAGGCGACAGACCTATCCAAGACAATACTTTCACAAGTTATAAAGGAAGGAGACATCACTGTTGATGCTACAGCAGGGAATGGGAATGATACCCTTTTTTTAGCCCAATCTGTTGGCAGAGTGGGAAAAGTATTTGCCTTTGATGTACAACAAACTGCCTTAGAAGAGACAAAGAAGAAATTAGAAAAACACCAAGTACTTCATCAAGTTCAGTTAATTCATTCAGGTCATGAATATATGGATGAATATATAAAAGAAAAGGTATCTGTTGTTATGTTTAATCTTGGCTATTTACCTAAAGCAGATCACAATATTGTCACCAAGCCAGAAACAACAATTATTGCTTTAGAAAAATCTATAGCATTGCTAAAACCAAACGGCATACTCTCTCTAGCTGTTTATCATGGACACAAGGAAGGGGAAGAGGAAAAAGAAAGGATATTGTCTTATGTAAGAGGTCTTGAACAGCGTTTATGCAATGTACTTTACATGGATTTTATTAATCAAATAAATAAACCCCCTTTGCTGATAATGATAGAAAAAAAATAAATAGTGCTTTCCTCTTCCTGTATTTATTACAAAGTTTTAATAGTAGCTATATATTTTTCATTTGCGTTATGGCGAATAACTTTTAGATGTAAAAATAATAATCTTAAAAGGAGGAGGTATACCCATGAATAAAGTAATGATTACTGAAACTGTATTAAGAGATGCTCACCAGTCATTAATTGCTACTAGAATGAAGACAGAAGAAATGATTCCTATTTTAGAAACCCTAGATCAAGTTGGCTACTATTCTTTAGAAATGTGGGGAGGAGCAACCTTTGATGCTTCACTACGTTTCTTAAATGAAGATCCATGGGATAGATTAAGAACCATAGGTAAAACGGTTCAAAACACTAAGCTCCAAATGCTTTTGAGAGGTCAGAATTTGTTGGGATATAAACATTATGCCGATGATGTAGTGATAGAATTTGTTAAAAAGGCTATCTATAATGGCATTGATATTATTCGTATTTTTGATGCCCTCAACGACGTAAGAAATATTGAAGTAGCTTTAAAAACAACAAAAAAAGAAGGAGGGCATGCACAAGCTGCTATATCCTATACAATTAGTCCCGTTCATGACACATCCCTATATGTAAAGATTGCCAAGGACATGGAGAATATGGGGGCAGATTCTATTTGTCTAAAAGACATGTCTGGTATATTAACCCCTTACTATGGTTATGAATTAATATCCAACTTGAAAGCTGCAGTTAAAGTCCCTATTCAGCTTCATACCCACTATACCAGTGGAATGGGATCTATGACCTATTTGAAAGCCATAGAAGCAGGAGTAGATGTTGTGGATACCGCCATCTCTCCGATGGCATTAGGTACTTCTCAGCCACCTACTGAGCCTCTTGTTGCTAGTCTTCAAAATACTGACAGAGATTCTCAATTAAACCTAGATATTTTAAACGAAATAGCTGAGTATTTTAGACCGATCAAAGATAAATATCTATCTAGCGGCCTTTTAGATCCCAAGGTTTTAGGAGTTGATATCAATGCATTGGTATATCAAGTTCCTGGTGGTATGCTTTCAAATCTTGTTTCTCAACTAAAAATGCAGAATGCATTAAATAAATATGAAGAAGTTTTGAAAGAAGTCCCAAGAGTTAGAGAGGATTTAGGATATCCTCCATTGGTAACACCTATGAGCCAGATGGTTGGAACTCAAGCTGTATTCAATGTCATACTTGGAGAACGATATAAAATGGTCCCAAAAGAGATTAAAGCCTATGTAAAAGGAGAATATGGTCGGCCAACCGTAAAAATATCAGATGATATTCGCAAAAAGATTATTGGAGAGGAGGAGATTATTGCTTGTAGACCCGCAGATTTAATTTCACCTCAGTTAAATAATTTTAAGAAAGAGATAGAAGAATTTTATGAACAAGAGGAAGATATTTTATCTTATGCGCTCTTTCCTCAGGTTGCTTTAGAGTTTTTTAAATATCGCCAAGCTCATCGGTATAAGATTGATAATAATGTTGTTGATAAGATACAAAAAACCTATCCTGTTTAGCTCTTCATGTTTTAGTTTTTAAAAACAGCCTTGAACAAAAGGAACTATTGGATAGAAGGCATGCGATTTCCAATAGTTCCTTTTATATTATTTTTTCAATCTATCTTTACAATTGCAATGAAGATAGATTGTATTTGGTTTATTACTAATATATTTAAGTATCTCAACAGGACTATTCCCCATTATAGGTTCTCCACACCTTAGACAGTTGTATCTAGAATGATTAAGAGAGCCAGCTTTTTTTTCTACTTTCAGGGCTCCATATTTTTCCCAGCTTCTCCATCCTCTTTTACATAATATCTTGCGGTTATCATAGTCTGCATAAACCCATCGAAGCAATCGATGAAAATGGAAGGGATATTTTGTATAATGGATATAGGAAGGTGGTAGACCTAATTGAATAACATATTGGGAAAAAGTTCTTTCTACTACTGTTTGAAGAGGCTCGCCAATAGAAGTATTCATAAAATCATACTGGTTTTCACGAAGCCAGGGTCTGAGCCTATCAAACATATAGCCTCTGCATACTTCAATCTTCTCAGTTTTGTTAATATCAAGCTTTTTAAAGAGGCTTTGAGCGATTGAAACAACACTCTCTAGGTAAATTTTCTTCTCAAAGTTCTTTGGTTGGTATAGCTCGATAGGAATAATATCATAATAATATTCACCAGTTTCTTTTCTCATAGCCCCAATACATGTGCCTCCAACGAGACTACCACTACCTGCATCGTCAATTTGTATCAAAGTTATCACTCCTAAAAATAAACCTTATAATGGTGTAGTAATATTATTTGATTTATTGGAAATTAGTATGAATACAAATATAGGAATAATCTATGGTATGGAGGAGAAAAAATGAAAATATTAATAACAAACGATGATGGCATTTTTGCTGAAGGATTATTAAAGCTTGCTTGTAGTTTAGAAAAATTAGGAGAGATATATATTGTTGCGCCAGATCGTCAAAGAAGTGCTATGGGGCATGCCATTACTATGCATGAACCGCTTCGGGCCTCAAAGATACAAATGCTTGATAAAAGCTTTCATGCTTGGTCTGTTTCTGGAACACCGGCAGACTGTGTAAAACTAGGAATTGAAGCCTTACTTCCCCATAAACCAGATATTGTATTATCAGGAATTAACAGTGGGGCAAACTTAGGAACCGATGTTTTGTATTCTGGAACAGTATCTGCTGCAATAGAAGGAGCAATGTTAGGTTTTCCCTCCGTGGCATTGTCCTTGGCAGGCTTTTCTGATTTCAATTATGATTATGCTGGTGAATTTAGTTGTATCGTAGCTAAAAAAATGATAGAAAAAAAACTTCCACCTGATACATTATTAAATGTTAATATTCCCAATTGCTCTAGAAAAGAAATAGGAGGGGTAAAAATAACTACCCTCGGTGTGCGAAAATATAAAAATTCTTTTATTGAAAGAATAGATCCGAGGGGACAATCCTATTATTGGTTAGGCGGAGAGATTGCTGAGGACAATAATTTAGAAGGCACAGATATTCATTGTGTTAAAAATAATAATATTTCTATTACACCCATTCATTTTGATTTGACAAGATTTGGGCTTTTAAAAGAATTAGACAGTTGGAATATAGAAATAGATTAGAAGATTTAATTTAAAGACACAAGTAGTGTCTTTTTTTCATGTATACAATTATAATCCCATACATGAATGTATATATTCACGTATGGGATTTGAAAGATAAATTGCATCATTTTAGGTTTTTTAAGATTTTTGAAATAAAAATTGCAATTTTATCACTTTTTTGATATTATTAAATAAAGTAAATCTTTCTTATTGAAAGGAGTTGGAATCGTGGTAAAAGGTAAAGAGAATATCAAGTTAGAAATAAAAAAAGAATGGTGTAAGGGCTGCGGTATATGTGTTGCATTTTGTCCTAAAAATGTTCTTGCCATTGAGGAAGATAAGGTTGTAATTTCTGATATAGAAAAATGTATAAAGTGCGGTTTATGTGAGCTACGCTGTCCTGATTTTGCAATTTTTTTAGGAGGTATGGACAATGACGAAAAGTAATATAAGATTGATGCAAGGTAACGAAGCATGTGTGGAGGGTGCCATTGCAGCAGGCATGAAATTTTATGCAGGATATCCAATCACACCATCTACAGAAATAGCAGAAGTATCCTCACAACTGCTTCCAAAGGTTGGGGGTAAATTCATACAAATGGAAGATGAAATTGCAGGGATGGCTGCTACTATTGGCGGCTCCTTGGCAGGATTAAAATCTATGACAGCTACCAGCGGACCTGGGTTTTCATTGAAGCAAGAAAATATTGGTTATGCGGCTATTGCTGAGATTCCTTGCGTAATTGTAAACGTTCAAAGAAGTGGCCCAAGTACAGGACTCCCAACTGCACCTTCTCAAGGAGATATCATGCAGGCCAAATGGGGTACCCATGGGGATCATCCTGTCATCGCATTGTCACCATCCTCTGTAAGAGAAACTTTCGATTTAACTGTTCGGTGTTTTAATCTAGCAGAAAAGTATAGAACACCTGTACTCCTAATGCTAGATGAAGTCGTAGGACATATGCGTGAAAAGATTGAAATTCCAGATAGCAGTGAGATTGAAGTATTTGACAGAATCAAACCCAATTCTGATGATGAGAATTATCAAGCATACAGGGTGGAAGAAGGTCAATTGGTTCCAGCTATGGCTGCCTATGGAGATGGATTTCGTTTCCATGTAACAGGCTTGGTTCATGATGAAAGTGGATTCCCAAGCAACAGTTCAAAGGTAGCGAATAGTTTGCTCACTAGATTGATGAAAAAAGTTGAAGATAATTTAGATGATATTATTTCCTACGAAGAAACAGCAATAGAGGATGCTGAAGTTGTTGTGCTTTCCTATGGTGGGACAGCAAGGTCTGCGAAGAACGCTGTCAAGAAAGCACGGGAACAGGGTTTAAAGGTTGGATTGTTTAGACCGATTACAATATGGCCTTCTCCGGAAAAAAGAATTTCAGAAATTGCTAAAAATGCAAAAGCAATTATTGTTGCTGAAATGAATTATAGCCAGTATGTATTTGAAGTTGAGCGGATTGTTAAAGGTACAGCGGATATATATCATGTTGGCAAAATTGATGGGGAAGTCATTACGCCTAATGAAATTCTTTCTAAGATTAAGGAGGTCATATAAAGTGTCAAGTCAATTAGTCAGTCAATATTACCGTGCAGATAAACTGCCTCATATTTGGTGTCCAGGATGCGGACATGGTATTATTACAAGAGCGGTTACTCAGGCTATCCATAACTTGAGTCTAGATAAGGATAAGGTCTGTATTGTATCAGGCATTGGATGTTCCTCTCGTGCTCCTGGATATATGGATTTTAACACGCTCCATACTACCCATGGAAGAGCATTGGCCTTTGCAACAGGTGTAAAACTAGCTAGACCAGAACTAGAAGTGATTGTAGTAACAGGAGATGGAGATGCTGCTGCAATAGGAGGTAATCACCTCATTCATGCTTCAAGACGAAATATCAATATTACAACCGTTGTTTACAACAATAATATTTATGGTATGACTGGCGGCCAATATTCTCCTACAACACCAAAAGGTGATTTAGGAACAACCGCTCCCTTTGGAAATATTGATAAAAGCTTTGATATTGCCAATCTTGCTGCAGCTGCAGGGGCTACTTACGCAGCAAGGGCTACAGCCTATCATGTTCCTCAATTGATCAAATACATCGAAAATGGAATTAAAAATAAAGGATTTTCTTTAGTTGAAGCCATTAGTTCTTGTCCTACTTACTACGGACGAAAAAATAAAAAGGGTAATGTAGTAGATATGATGACAGAATTAAAAAATACTGCTGTTGATATAAAGGCGGCACAAAAACTTACACCAGAGCAGAGAGAAGGCAAATTTTTAATCGGAGAATTTAAGAACGTTACAGAACCTGAGTATACAGAAGAGTATCAAAAAATAATTGATAGATTTAAAAAGGAGAGATAGTATGTCTAAACAAGTGGAAATAAGATTAACTGGTTCTGGTGGCCAAGGTCTTATATTAGGAGGCATCATCTTAGCTGAAGCTGCTTTATTGGATGGGAAAAATGCAATCCAATCACAATCCTACGGTCCAGAAGCCCGTGGTGGTGCAAGTAAAGCTGAGGTTATCATTAGTGAACATGAAATTGATTTTCCTAAAGTTGAAGAAGCAGATCTCCTTTTGGCCTTAACACAAGTTGCATGTGATAAGTATGCAAAGACAATAAAGGAAGGTAGTATTCTTTTGGTAGATTCTTCTGTAAAGATACCCGAAAGTATTACACCCTGCAAGATCATACAAATTCCTATTTTACAAACTGCCGCTGAGACAATAGGAAAGCCTATGGTAGCCAATATTGTTGCTATAGGAGCAATTCAACAGCTTCTTAATGTTGTAAGTAAAGAATCCCTAGAATCAGCAGTACTTAGTAGAGTGCCTAAAGGAACAGAAGATTTAAATCGCCGTGCTCTATCTGAAGGATACAGATTAGTTGAAAAAATATAATTGAGTTTGAAAGAGGTATAGGGATGAATGAAGAGTATAAGGATTTAATAAAAAGAATACAAAAAACATATCCTAAGCTAAGCAAAGGACAAAAGCTAATAGCGGAGTATATCACAAATAATTATGATAAAGCAGCTTTTATGACAGCTTCAAAACTTGGAAATAAAGTGGGTGTTAGCGAATCAACAGTCGTAAGATTTGCCAATACGCTAGGTTATGATGGATATCCAAAACTCCAACGGGAACTCCAGGAATTGATCAAGACAAAACTAACAACCGTTCAAAGATTGGAGATGTCTAAAGACTATTCAAACGAAGGCGCTGTACTGAAAAAGGTATTAAAAGCCGATATGGACAATATTCGAGCAACAATTGAAGAAATTGATGTAGAAGTCTTTCAAAAAGTAGTGGATGGTATTCATAGCGCAAAAAAAATATATATACTGGGTTTAAGAACCTCCTCTACATTAGCAGAATACCTTGGCTTCTACCTGAACCTCATTCATGATAGTGTAAAAGTCGTTAGCCTAGGGGTGAGTGATGTATTTGAGCAGATGCTTCGCGTAGGAGAAGGCGATTTGGTAATTGGTATTAGCTTCCCTCGATACTCTTCAAACACTCTGGATGTGTTAAAATTCACTAAAGAACAAGGGGCATTGGTGGTTGGTATTACTGATAGTCAGGTGTCTCCTATAGCCTCTATTGCAGACTATACATTGACTGCCCGAAGTCATATGGCAACATTTGTAGATTCACTGGTTGCACCTTTAAGTCTCATTAATGCCTTGGTTGTAGCTATTGGTATGCGTGAAAGAGATGAAATTACAAGTACTTTTGATAGACTTGAAAAAATATGGGAAAAGCACAATGTCTACAATGACAAAAAATAAGATTTTAAAATTTTAAAACTAGTCATAAATAATGAACTGCGAATGCACTTGCAGTTCATTATTTATGTCATGAGAGTTTTATCTTCTATCATTATGGGAAAAATATATTCTAATAGTTTAGGAAGCATTTTAATGTTATAATAGATTTGAACTTCTAAGGGGGGGGATGACTTATGACACGGATTTACATTATTCGTCATGGAGAAACATCTTGGAATCTTGAAACAAGAGCACAAGGAATGACAAATATAAAATTAAGTGATAAGGGAATACTACAGGCAAAATATTTAGCGAAAAGAATGAAGAACTATAATATCGACGTCATATATAGCAGTGATTTAGATAGGGCATTATCTACTGCAGAAATGATTGCTCGGGAGTATGAATATCCTGTCAATATTATACCCGAATTAAGGGAAATGTCCTTTGGGAATTGGGAGGGTTTAACCAACCAAGAAATACAAGCAAAGTATAAAGAAGCTTATACAGTGTGGAGAAATAAACCACATGAAGCAGTGATACCTGGAGCTGAAAATCTAGTAGATGTACAAAAAAGAGGACTTCAAGCCCTTCATCGGCTTGTTTCTGAAAATCAAAACAAAAATATTGCCATTATATCCCATGGAACAGCGATTAAAGCTATCCTCTTAGGACTAATGGATATCGACCTATCTTACTTTTACAAAATTCGTCAGGACAATACTTGTATTAATCTGATAGAATTTAAAGATTATGGCCCAGTTATTGTTACTTTAAATGATACAGCACATTTAGAAAATATATAATAGGAGAGGACATGGGAATGGAACAGGTAATTGTAATCGGCGGTGGCGCTGCTGGAATGATTGCAGCTGGAACAGCTGCATCCTTTGGAAAAAAAGTACTTCTCTTAGAGAAAAATGAAAAGCTTGGGAAAAAAATATTTATTACTGGAAAAGGTCGATGTAATATAACGAATACAGGAGATATTGAAGAGCTATTAGAACATATAACGAAAAATAAAAATTTTATGTACAGCGCCTTTTATACATTTTCAAATGAGGAAATCATTAACCTGCTTCATAGATATGGTGTCCCTACAAAAGTTGAACGTGGAAATCGTGTTTTCCCTTGTTCTGACAAGTCCAGTGACGTGATTAAAGCTTTAACAGAATATATGAATTCCAATCATGTAGAAATTCGACTCCATACTGAGGTAAAGGATATCCTAATTGACAAGCATCAGATAAAAGGTGTTATCTTAAAAGATAATAAAAAACTTTTTTGTGATAAATTAATTGTTGCTACAGGCGGACTTTCCTACCCTACAACCGGTTCAACAGGAGATGGATATAGGTTTGCACAAAAATCCGGTCATCATATTGTACCATTGAAACCAGCCCTTGTTCCTTTAGAAACAGAAGAAAGGTGGGTGAAAGATCTTCAAGGACTTTCACTAAAGAATGTTTCTTTACATATATTTAAGAACAATAAAAAAATTCATGAGGAATTTGGGGAGATGTTGTTTACACATTTTGGTATTTCTGGCCCCATTGTGTTGTCAACCAGCAATTATATAGCGAAGCATTTAAACAATAGTAAATTAACTGCGACTATTAATCTAAAACCAGCATTAGAAGAGTCAATTTTAGACAAAAGAATTCAGAGAGATTTTGAAAAATACAGTAAAAAGCAATTGAAGAATGCATTGGAGGATCTTCTTCCTTCTAAGCTTATACCTATTATCATAAAGCTGTCAGAAATACCAGAGGATAAACATGTAAATCAAATTAGTAAAGAAGAGCGAAAAAAGCTGCTAGAGACCATTACTAGCTTACCCTTAACCATTAGGGGTACTAGACCAATTGCTGAAGCAATCATTACTTCTGGAGGTATAGATGTAAAAGAGATAAATCCTTCTACAATGGAATCTAAATATGTTTCTGGCTTATTTTTTGCTGGTGAAATTTTAGATGTAGAAGGATTGACAGGAGGATATAATCTGCAAATTGCTTTTTCAACAGGATATTTAGCAGGTATCAATTTGTAATGCTTTTTTATTAATTCTATCAGGAGGTATGGAAAATGTCTAAGTTAATTTTAAAAACGATAAATTTGATAGATAAAACACTGTTAATTCTATCAATCTGCCTCCTGTTTCTTTTGCTATTCTTTCAGGTGTTTCACATACAGAATTTATATAATTATCCTATAAATCTAGTGCGGGAATTTTTGAAATAGAATAGGTTTTTAAAGTTCTAAATACTTAAACATCTAAAAAATAGAATTTCTGTATTTATGTTTATACATACATATATAATATTTTTCAACATAATTTTGGAGGGAAAACCAATGTGTAATGTTAGTATTGCAATCGATGGACCTGCAGGAGCCGGTAAAAGTACCATTGCTAAAATTATTGCTAAGATAAAAAACTTTACATATATTGACACTGGAGCTATGTATCGGGCTGTGACTCTAAAAATACTTGAGGAGAATGTATCTTTACAAGATAGAAAAAAAATTGAACATATTTTGATGAATACACGAATCGATTTTATTGATAATGATATCTATTTGAATGATATCAAGGTAACCCAAAAGATCCGAAGCCCACAGATTAATCAGATTGTCTCTGATGTAGCTAAAATACCTATTGTACGTAAAAGACTTGTAGAATTACAGCAAAAAATTGCTCAACAACACAGCGTGGTAATGGATGGGAGAGATATTGGTACTTATGTACTTCCTCGAGCTACTTTCAAATTTTTTCTAACAGCGTCCATTGAGACTAGAGCGAAAAGACGTTTTGATGAATTAAAAGAAAAAAACTATTCCATATCTTTAGCAGAAGTACAATCAGAAATTGAAAATAGAGATAGCATCGATTCAGGAAGGGAGCTTGCGCCACTTACACAAGCAGAGGATGCTATTCTCATTGATACAACAGGCATGAGTATAGAAGAAGTAGTAAATGAATTATTATCATATATACAATAGGGGAGGTGTATATATGGACTTTTATCAGTTTGCTCGCGGTGTTATGAAAATTTATATTCATATATTTTATCGAGTTAACATCCAAAATATTGAAAACGTGCCAAAAGAAGGTGGCTGCATTGTGTGTTCCAATCATATACATAATTTAGATCCTGTTATAATTGGTACTGTAATTTCAAGACAAATGAGTTATATGGCTAAAGAAGAATTATTTAAAGTTAAAATTCTTGGTACTATCATAAGAAAGCTTGGCATGTTTCCAGTAAGTCGGGATAGCGCAGATTTATCTGCAATTAAAAACTCTTTAAAGCTATTGAATGGTGGTAAGATTCTTGGGATTTTTCCAGAAGGTACACGAAAAAAGAAAGGAGTAACGCATAAAGCAAAACCCGGCTTAGCTATGATTGCTATCAAGGCAAAGGTTCCAATTATTCCAGTTACAATCATTTCAAATTATAAACTATTTAGTAAAATAACTGTAAAAATAGGAACACCACTAACTTTTGATGCTTATTATGACCAGAAACTTAATGTGGAAAGTTATCAAGAATTAAGTCAGAAGGTTATGGATCAAATAGAAAGTCAAATTGACTATCCAATATCTTAAATTAATCTCTTTACACAGGAGGAATTTTGTAATATGATGTAGAAATTAAATTATTAATTGATTTAGGAGGTATAATAATATTGAATATAATTGTTGCAAAAAATGCAGGTTATTGCTTTGGTGTTAAACAAGCCATTCAAAAAACCTTCGATGCTGTGGATTTGGATCAGGATAAACCCATTAAAACCTATGGACCACTTATTCATAATTCACAAGTTGTTCATCAGCTCCAATCCTTAGGTGTTGAGTCTATAGATAATGTTCAAGAGGAAAATGACTGTATTCTTATAGTACGGTCCCATGGGGTGCCGTTAAAAATATATGAACAGGCTGAAGAAAACAATATCGAAATCATTGATGCAACTTGTCCCTTTGTTAGAAAGGTTCAAAAAATTGTTCATGAATATCACAAAAGAGGCTATGCTATTGTTATTGTTGGAGACCCTAATCATCCAGAAGTTATTGGTATAAATGGATGGTGTGAAAGTAAAGCTTATGTTCTTCATGATGAATCTCAGATTTGTGGACTTCCTAACTTTGAAAATTTATGTGTTGTTGCTCAAACTACCATTACCTTAGAGTTATGGAAGAGTGTATTGGAGAGATTAAAACATAAAACAGCACAAATAGAAGCTTTTAATACAATATGTGTTGCTACACAAGAACGTCAAGTTTCCTGTGCAGAGGTTGCTAAACAGGTAGATTTTATGATTGTCATTGGTGGCTATCATAGTTCAAATACTCAAAAGCTTCTTCAAATAAGTCAAAAGTATTGTAGTCAAACTTATCACATAGAAACTGCTGATGATTTGCCTATGGAATTAATAAAAAATATAAAGAAAATTGGTATAACAGCTGGAGCCTCAACTCCAGACTGGATTATTAAGGAGGTTATTGTAAAAATGAGCAGTATGGATCAAAATAACAATGAAATGATGAATATGATGGAGGAGATTGAGAATTCTTTAAAAGTTCCAAGGAGAGGACATACAATCAAAGGAAAAGTAATCCATGTCACAGATAGTGAAATCATGGTAAATATAGGATATAAGTCTGATGGGATTATTCCAAAAGAAGAAATATCAAATGATCTTTCAGTAAATCCTCATGATCTTGTTAAAGAGGGGGATGAAATTGATGTCTATGTTATAAAAACAGATGATGGAGAAGGAAATGTATTATTATCTAAGAAACGTGTTGATGCTGAAAAAGGATGGGAAACTTTAGAAAGTGCTGTTTCAAATGGACAAGTCTTACAAGCTAAAGTAGTAGAAGTAGTTAAAGGTGGCGTCATTGCCGTAATAAATGAGTTAAGAGGTTTTATACCTGCATCTCAACTTTCAACAAGTTATGTAAATAATCTGAATGAATATATTGGCAAAGAGTTGAGTGTAAATATTATCGATTTTAATAAAGAGAAGAGAAAAATCGTATTCTCCCATAGAGCCGTCCTTGAAAAAGAAAATGAACAAAAAAGAAAAGTTTTATGGCAAAACATCCAAAAGGGTGATGTTATTGAAGGAGAAGTAAAAAGATTGACTAACTTTGGGGCTTTTGTAGATATTGGAGGAATTGATGGTTTAGTACACATATCTGATTTATCCTGGGGAAGAGTAACGCAGCCAAGCGAAGTTGTAAAAGTTGGTGAAACCATTAAGGTAGTAGTTCTAGATTTTGATCAAGATAAAAATAAAATATCTTTAGGCCTAAAACAAACAACTCCTGCACCATGGGAAAATATTCAAGAAAAATATAAGGTTGGAAATATTGTAGAGGGTAAGGTTGTACGTTTGGCTGACTTTGGAGCCTTTGTTGAGTTAGAATCTGGATTAGATGGACTCGTCCATATTTCTCAAATTTCTGATAAACATATTTCCAAACCATCTCAAGAGGTTCATATTGGTCAAAAAGTAAACGTCAAAATATTAGAAATCAATGAAGAAGCGAAACGAATAAGTCTAAGCATAAAAGAGGCAAACGAACCTGAATCCGTTGAAATTGAGAATGTTGATGAGTCGGTAACTATAGGAGAAGTACTTGAGTCTAAAGAAGAATAGAAGAGTTTATACTCTTCTGAGATCATCGAAAAAAGGACCTATTCTCGAGGGAATTCGAGAATCCAGGTCC
>JBFNEZ010000070.1:0-17785 GCA_040797825.1 Thermotaleaceae bacterium
TTACGTGGGTCTGAAAGGTATATCTCTCGGTGTTTATGGGAAATTCTTCTATAACCATTATCATTACAATAGTCTTCCATCTTCCTAAAACTCTCTGGTTCATCATCATAACTTCCCATATGAAGCATTTGGCAGCATAACCCCTCGGTTATGGTACCATACTCTACCTTGCTCAGATAGGGATTTGGTTTTTTCTGCTGGACCTCTTTAATAAATCTCTCAAATAACTCTGCGGTTAAAAAATCAGGCTGACGAATCATTATTTTATAGCTAAAATTCTTTTTATCGGTATTGGGACGGCTTGTATCGATTAGATCCCATATTCCTTCTAAAGGAAATACGGTGTACGGATAATAATCTCTGGGAACATCCTTGCTTTTATAAGACATCTTTACTTGGTAACTAAGACTATACAGGGCTGCTGTTGCAAGAGCAAAGGCTTCTCCATTTGGATCTCCCTCACCGTCAATCATGATAAAATTTATGGGTGGTACTGTAAGGATGCCTGGCGTTTTCTTTGGAAGATATAAATTTTTAAAATCGATTTTGTAATCTATATTTTTCATTGGCTATTCCCCTTTTCACATGATGATGCAATTAGTATATCATTCTAAACTTGACAACTGTATGTCATATTTTCACAAGAAAAAACAGCCTTCTATTTCTTATGCTTATCATAGATGGCTGTTCTAGTTGTTTTTATCACAAACTTATGAAAAGCTAGGGTATATTTCTACTCTATTGCGCCCCTTTTGTTTTGCTTGATACAATGCACGATCAGAATATTCTATCAGTTTTTCAACACATTTCTCTTCTACAGCTTTTCCTGAGGCAATACCAAAACTAGCGGTAATATGGGTGCAAAAATTACTCTCTGGTAAGTATATTGCTAGATTTTCTGTCTCATTTCTCATTTGTTCTGCTAATATATAGGCTTCTTCTGCAGTTGTTTCAGGAAGACAAAGTATAAACTCCTCTCCGCCATAGCGTCCAACAAAATCATAGGTTCTACACTTACTTTTTAAGACTGTTGAAAATTGTTGTAATATCATATCCCCCACTCTATGCCCATGGGTATCATTGATTATTTTAAAATGATCAATGTCTACCATAACAATGGACATATATACCTGGGTCCTTGGTAAATAACTGATTTTTTCCAGCAGTCGACTCATGAAAGCACCACGGTTATACAAACCCGTAAGGTAATCAGTTTGTGCAAGTTTTTCTGCTTGAGCCCGCGCTTGGTCTGCATCTAACTTTGCTTGCCTTAATTCTTCTTGTGCTTCTTTGCTTATTGTTATATCTTGAATCTGTGCAATGCCATAAAAAGGTTTTCCCGAGGAATCTTTTACTACGGAAACATTAAGAAGTATCCATACCACATTTCCCTTTTTATGAATATATCTTTTCTCAATTTGAAATTTTTGGATTTCACCTTCCATTAAAAAGGCCAGTTCTTTCGCTGGCCTCCCTTGACATCAATGAACTACTCTATTAACTTTTCACTTACTTTTTCTATATTCTAAAGTACAAAGAAAAGATACAGTACAGAAAATCGAAAAATATACTATAGCCTTATATCAGACTAATTCATTTTACTTGGAAGAATCAAAGAATCTCTTTAGATCCGATTTTGTTTCATCACTTAAATAATGCCATCGAATCCCTTGAATGGCACCCTCTAGCCCACAGAGCGAGCTAAAACAGGTATCTCCTTCATGAAGCCATAGTTTGATAAAGGCTTCTTTGCTGCCCATTTTCATGAAGGTATCGATATCATAAATTCCCACAGCTTCAAGACGCCTTTCCATTGTTTCACCAATATTCGGCAGATCACTTAATCTCTTCATACTTACTCCTTGTCAAATGCATCCAAAGCAATGGGAAGCCCTTGAATAACTTTGTTTCCAACTGCCGGCAATCCAAGTAGAATAGCACTTTTTACATCCTCTCTTGTGGCCCCGTGTTCCTTGGCACTTTTTACATGAAAGGGTATGCCGCTTTCAAGACCTACAGCCGCCATTACAGCTAGATAGGCCAGTTCTTCTGTTTTCTTGTCAAGACTGCTGGCAGCATCCAGTTTCTGTACCGCTTCCATCCAAGCTGCGGAATGTTCTTTGGCCTCATGTAAGAAAACTTGAAATGCATTGCTTACCTTTTTATTATCCATCCTAAATCCTCCCTCATAAAATTATTGACTATCATACCCTCCAAGCAGGTAGTTTTGATAGCATTTCTCTTGCCGCATTTCGTGCCACATTGGCATCCAGTCCTTGTGTCCTTACAATGAATCCTGTCATAGATTCCAGCTTTTCATCGTAGGACTGCATCGTTCCATCTGGCCTTGCACAGTAAACACAATAGTCCTTTTTCTCATCTCCCATGGCAAAATCCTGAGGCGATTTCATGGGCATTCCACAGGCTATACATTTTTTCACGCTACTTCTTCCCTTCCTTTTGAGTAATTAAGTTTAGATAATGCTTTATCAGCCTTTCACCATAGCTTTCTAAAACCGAGCCTTCGGGGGCAAATAAATCCCCATTAATTAAATAGTAATGGACTAGGCCTATCCATGTATTGAATAACAAATCAACAGGCTGACAATATATCCTCCCATCTTTCATTTCTCTTTCAGCCACTTGAATGATATGAAAGGATACAGCTGATTGTATGGCTATTAAAGTGTTACGCGAGCTTTCATTCAATAATCGCGCCTCCAAAACCAGCCTGGTATAGAATCCTTCATATTCATGAATTCCTTTTAGCTGTGCCTGCAGCACCTCCTCCATGCTGCAATCTTCACTCACCAACTGATGTAATCTGTCGGTAATACGCATGCCGAATTCTTCTATAACAGCGTCTAGAAGAATCTCTCTGGTAGGAAAATGGGCAAATATTGTGCCATGGGATACCTTTGCAGCTTTTGCTATATCTGAGGTGGGCATAAGGGTTAAACCATATTGTGCAAATTCATTCAGTGCAACATCAATAATATGTTTTCTTGTTTGAAGTTTTTGATTTTGTCGTTGTGAACGGGACATCTGATTGACTCCTTACTCATTGAGTATGCAATCATTATATTTTACTTGGATTTTTTTGTCAATGTTTTTTAATCAAAATAACTGCCTATTATATAAAATTCATAAAAATTTGGTATACAAAGTGATTTATGTCTAATGGAGTGTATAGCACCCTTCCCCCCTCTCCACATATAATGGTATCAGTTCTAAAATAGTTTGGAGGGGAAAAAATGCTGCACAATTTTAATTATAGCTTGAACCCAAAAAATCCTATGATCATCTCCTACGCCCGTGGAGATGTCACTGGAGATGGAATAGCGGATAATGTCTATCTTACAGGTGTAACAACTACAGATAGTCCTTTTATACAAAAAATTACCCTTGTCATTCAGGATGGTCAAACTGGTATGTTTCGATATATCCCACTTAAATCTGACGGGGGATACAATCCAACTCTATTTTTAGGGGATTTTACGGGGAATCGGGTTAAAGACATAATGATTAGCATTGCCTCAGGAGGTAGTGGTGGAATTATGTACTACTACATCTATTCCTATGCAGGCAACATCCCTAGATTGTTATTTGACTATAATGTATTTAACGAAGCTTATCAATATCAAATTATATACAAGGATTATTATAAGGTAGCAGTAATAAATACAACAACCAATGTACAATACTTAATTGATATTAGCAATAAGGGTCCCGACTATCTCAATGAAATATATAATCCAGATGGTAAGCTTAAAGCACCTCTTGAGGGATTTGTCAGTCCATTAAGCGGTCTCTATCCTATAGATTTTGACGGCAATGGTATATATGAGCTGTTGGCCTATCAACGGATATCTGGAAGATTTGCTGCAGATGCCTTAGGTTATCTTCAAACATCTTTAAATTGGAATAGTAGAAAATTTACTTTAAGGACCCAGTATGTAGCTATTTTCGGGACAGAAGGTATATAATTATTTAACAACGGAAAATACCTTTTGGGTTGTTAAAAGTATCCTGCTGTTCATTTCAATTGTTACATATTTTATATGAATAAAAATGGAAGCAAAGGTGATGAACAGCGATGGAATATTTTGGATATTTTACTGGTATGCTTACTATGATTAGAGATTTTTGGACAGAAGCCCAACAACCATCAGGTTGTTATAAGTTGATGTCTGTTGTAGACAGATATGGAAATATGGTGAATTTTGTAGTCAGTCCAACCACCTACTTTGTAGATTGGGTTACGTTAACCGTGGGAGATTTGGTCACTGGATTCTATGATGCAATGGCACCTGTTCCCTTGATTTATCCACCTCAGTATAGGGCAATTGTGATGGCTAAATTTTCATCTCACCAAAATGTGAAGGTAGACTATTTTAATTCACAATTGATCAGTAGTGATGGTGCATTAAAGCTAAATATTTCTCCAACTACTCAGATTCTATTGAAAAATGAACAACGCTTTACGGGAAGCCTTGCAAATCGCAGTCTAGTTGTAGTTTATGGTCCCACTACAAGAAGTATCCCAGCGCAAACAACGCCCTATAAGATTACGGTTCTCTGTGAATAAAAAAACCAAGTCCCACCAAAAGAAAGGTTTTGTCTACCTTTCTTTTGGTGGGACCTAATTTTTTTCTATAGCTTTTCAGTCTCGTTTTTTAAGTTTCTTCCTGAAAATCTTCCACATTCCTGCTGCTAAGGATTAAATTGTTTAAATTTCTAATCCTTTGGTTTATCTATGGAATTTTAAGGCTACAATATCAACAAATGATATTCATACATAGGCGGGGATAGAATGAAAGATTATTTTGACAATCTAGATGTTATTGAAAAGAATCTTAAATACTTAATAGAAAACCATGGTAAAATCTATGATGCTTATGAGCATTTTGGAAAATTGGTTCATGAAAAGGGTGGTCCTCTAGAAGAAAAAACCCGTTGGCTTATTAAAATAGCCCTCTCTACAAGCTCTCAATATGAATATGCTCTAAGGACCCACATGCTTAAGGCATTAAACAGTGGCTGTACAAAAGAAGAAATCGAACACGCTATACTTCTAGTAGCCCCCACATGCGGATTTCCTAAAATGATGCAGGGATTACTCATATTAAGAGATCTTCTTAAACAACAAGAATGATTTTCTTTAATGAATAATTCTATTGCTCCATCCCACGAAAAAGGAACTCTCCTTCAGAGTCCCTTTTTTTGTCTGCTTTTCCACTTATCAGTGTTTATGCATTCACTACTTTAGTTTTTGCAATTGCTTCTTTTTTTTCAACAGCAGCTTGTTTTTCCTTCGGTAAAATGATGTTTAGAACTAAAGCTATAACACAGGAAACCACCATCCCAGATCCTGAAAAAATTAAATTTACTGATTCTGGTAGATGCTGTAATGCTTCAGGAACAGAACCTAATCCTAACCCTAAACCTAGGGACACTGCTATAATTAATAAATTTCTTTGATTTAACTCATCCTTTGTAACCAATACAATTCCAGAGGTTGCAATCATAGCAAACATTACAACTGCTGCTCCTCCTAGGACACTCTGAGGCATTATTGCAAGTACCGCACCTAATTTAGGAACCAAGCCTGCTAGGATTAGAAAAACAGCACCCACACTTACTACATATCTACTCATAATTCCAGTCAAAGCTACAATTCCAACATTTTGACTAAAGGAAGTATTGGGAAATGCATTAAAGAGGGCTGCAAAACTACTGGCTAAGCCATCGGCAATAACACCGCCTGATAGTTCTTTATCCGTTGCTTCCCTTCCTGCACCCCCTACCGTAATTCCTGCAATATCACCAACCGTTTCAACAGTTGTTACTACATATAGTATAAGCATTGCGATAATTGCGGATCCATGAAAGGTCATTCCATAGGCCATAGGTGTAGGAATAGAAAACCATCCAGCATCAACTACAGATGTAAAATCAACTTTTCCCATGAAAATGGCTGCCACATAACCTACAATGATACCTATTAAAATAGCTGCCATTCTTAAAATGCCTTTAAAATATTGATTAAAGCATATAATGGTAACCAATACCAAGCTTCCTAGTGCTAGATTCTGAAGAGAACCAAAGTCTGAGGCTCCAGCACCACCAGCGAAATATTTAATTCCTGTAGGCAGCAAGGATAAACCAATGGTAAGCAGTACGGTTCCAGTAACAATCGGCGGAAAGTATTTACGTAAGGGCTTTAAGAAATAACCTAATATCGCTTCGAAAAATCCACCAACAAAGGCTGCACCCAAGATACCCGATAAACCAAACTGCTTGCCAATCGCTATAGAAGTAGGAACAAAACCAAAACTAGTACCCATAACAATTGGTAAATTAGCCCCTACAGGACCAATACGATTTGCTTGAATGAGCGTGGTAATCCCTGCTACAAGCATAGCACACTGAATTAAAAAGGTTTTTTCACCTATTGTTAATCCAAGGGCCCCTGCGATGATTAGTGGTACCGTAACATTGCCCGCAAACATAGCGAGTACGTGTTGCAGCCCCAGAGGGATCGCTTCCTTCAAAGGGGGCTTCCCATCTATATTATATTTTGAAGCAGAATTTGCTGACTTGTTCTGAATATCTGACATTTCGGTTTCCTCCATTTTCTAATTATTATTAAGCCTTATAAGCTTTAGATTTCACCCATTGCTAGGAATAATTTCTCAGGGGTTATTGGAAGGTTTGTTAATCGAACACCTACAGCGTTATAAACCGCATCAATAATTGCAGGTGCTGGTGTATTGATAACAACTTCTCCTATGGACTTTGCGCCAAAGGGTCCTGTAGGTTCAAAGCTTTCCTCAAAGACTACGCGAATGTTTCCAATATCCTTTCTAGTAGGAATCTTATATTGCATAAAACTATTGGTGGTCATTCTGCCCTTTTGGTCATATCTTACCTCTTCATACATCGCTAAACCAATTCCCTGAACCAATCCGCCTTCAGCCTGAATCTTTGCCAGATTTGGATTAATGACTGTGCCACAGTCAATAACAGCTACGTAATCTATCAGTTCAACCTTACCCGTTTCTGTATCAACCTCCACCTCTGCAAATCCAGCTATAAAGGGCGGAGGAGATACTGGACTGCCATGGGTTGCATTGCCCACCAGTTGCTGTTTACCACCAAAAGCTAGGACTTGAAGCTCTGCAATCTTGGACAAGCTAACTTCCTTATCTTCATCAAAGGTTATTACCCTTTGTCCGTCAAATTCTACTTCATTCACAGAAACACCTAATATCCTTGCTCCACTTTCTAAAATCTGTCTTTTCAAGTCTTCTGCGGCCTTCACCACTGCCATTCCCGTCACATAAGTGGTACTGGAAGCATAGGAACCAGGATCATAGGGGGATATATCCGTATCTGCAGCATGTACGATGATATTATCGATAGATGTTTCTAAAACCTCTGCAGCCATTTGATTTAATATGGTATCACTGCCCGTTCCCATATCCGTAGAACCTATGAGTAAGGTATAATTTCCATCATCATTTAACCGAATCTCTGCAGAGGCTGTATCTATATTGGCAATTCCTGATCCCTGCATGGTTACGGCCATTCCCAGGGCTCTTACCTTATTAGGGCCGATCTCTTGTCTCGGATACTTATCCTTCCACCCAATCATTTCTCGCCCCCTTGCGATACACTGATGCAAGGTTGAACTCCCTAGCTTCTTCCCCTCAGATACTAAGGAGGTCTCCCCTTCTTTGATGAGATTCTTTAATCTCAGCTCTGTAGGATCCATATTTAATTGTTCAGCCAGCTTGTTTACAGCAGTTTCTAGTGCAAAGGTTCCTTGAGTAGCGCCATAACCTCTAAAGGCTCCTGCGGGCATCTTATTGGTGTAAACCACCTTTCCCATAAATCGAACAGCTTTTGTTTTATTATAGAGAGGAAGAGTTTTCTGCCCTACAACACCAAAGGTAGTAGAAGCATGTTCTCCATAGGCACCTGTATCCGACAGACCTTGGATGTCCACCACGCGGATATAGCCCTCTTTATCGGCTCCTAATCTCACCTTTAAGCGCATTGCATGACGGCTGTTTGTAGCAATGAAGGTCTCTTTTCTATCGTAGATAATTTTAGCTGGTTTTCCTGTAGCCAAGGTAACCATAGCTGCAAAAACTTCCACAGCTCCTGTTTGTTTTCCCCCAAAGCCGCCTCCGATTCTAGGCTTGATCACCCTGATTTTACTTGCAGGTATCTTTAACGCCCTGGATAATTGTCTTCTTATATGAAAGGGAATCTGGGTTGAACTAACTACCACTAGTCTACCTGTATGATCAAGATAACTAAAAGCACGATAGGTTTCCATCATCCCATGGGCCTGGGCCTGGGTATAACAAGCCTCTTCTACGACCACATCACATTTTTTCAGTTCTTCTTCCACATCTCCCACCTCAACCTTTTGGGAAGAGACAATATTCCTTTCTTTTTCCATTCCTATATCAAAATTGCAGTGTAAATCTGGTTCTGGATGAACAATAGAAGGATGATCTATGGCCTTTTCAAAATCTAAAACAGGTTCAAATACTTCGTAATCAACCTTTATGAGCCTCACAGCCTTTTCAGCAGTTTCTTCATCTGCAGCTGCAATGATTGCCACTTCATCGCCTACATACCTTACAATTTCTTCTAGCACTAAGCGATCATAGGGTGAAGGTTCTGGATAGGATTGCCCTGCCAAGGTAAATCTGCTATTGGGTACATCTTTATAGGTAAAAATACATGCTACATTTTCTAATTTTTCAGCTCTGGAAGTATCTATAGATTTAATTCTAGCAAAGGCATGAGGGCTTCTAAGAAGCTTTACAACCAGTGCATTTGGAGGTGCCATATCTTCTGTATAAACAGGTTTTCCTGTAGCAATAGCCATTCCATCTATTTTGGGTATGCTCTTACCGACAACCTTCATATTATGCCACCCCCAGATATTTTTTTATAGCCCTTAGCTGCCCTAAGTAACCCGTGCATCTACATAGATTTCCAGTTAAATAGTGGACGATTTCTTCCTCTGTGGGATTTTTTAGTTCTCTTTTCATTGCCAGTACGGTCATAATAAATCCTGGACTGCAAAAACCACACTGCTCTGAGCCTTCAGCTACAAGAACCTGGGCAAACTCTTCCGCTTCTTTCTCAAGGCCCTCCATGGTAGTAATGTTCTTACCATTAGCCCGAATGGAAAGAACTGCACAGGATAATACAGGTTTTCCTTCGATCCATAGGGTGCAAAGTCCGCAGCAGGTAGTATCACAGCCTTTTCTTATACTCAAAACACCATGGGCCCTTAAGGTATCTATCAAATATTCATCACTTTTTACTTCTAAAGTCATTTTTTTGCCATTTAAGATTATTTCTATTTGCATTCTAGAACCTCCATAATAGCTCTCTTCACCAATACCTTGCACATGCCCTGTCGATATTTAGCTGTACCTCTTTCGTTACTTCCAAAGGTTAACTCTTCAGCTGCAATACCAGCATACTCTTCTAAGCTGCTGCTTAAAGAATTAGAAAGGGCTTCCGAAGCTTTTCTGGCAATAGCAGCCCTTTGTGGTCTTGCACCTACGGCTATGGTCCACTGATCCTCTAATCTTGATACTGCTACATTCAATATAGGATAATCACTTGCAGAATTTCTTAAATCCTGATAAGAGGCTTGTCTTTGGCTTTTCTTTATAAATAGGCGAAGTAAAATATCTTTCTCATAGGGTTTTTCCAAAAACTCGTTTAGGGACATTCGTCCCCCTTTATATAATTCAACCTCTGTATCTAGAACCAGAAGTGCTGTTATAAAATCTGAAAATCCATATTTTGAAAAAACGGAAGCACCTACTGTAACGATATTTCTAAACTGGATTCCTATAATGTTTTTCACCGCCCTGGGGAGAATCCCCTGGAAATGGTTTAGCAGCAAAGGGCTGATTTCAACATCTCGAAAAGTTGCATAGGCTCCGATTTCTATATCATCATTTCGATCCTTTATATCGTTTAGTTCAAGTTTAGACAGGTCTACTGCGGTACTAATTTTCTTGGAACCCATTCTTAGAAAAGCACTGCCGCCAATCACCGTATTGTTTCTTCTACTTATGAGAATACTGTAGGCTTCCTCAATTGTTTCTGGTTGTACGAACTCTTGTACCGTAAACATACTACGAATCCTCCCTGTCATCAATCAATAGACTTTTAGCAAAAAAATAAAGGTGCTGGGTTCTACTCGAGCAAAGAGTAAAACCCAACACCTATAGAATGTTCTCTATTGTGTAGGTTAAAATGGCACCCTTGATATAATTTCTTGGGTACACCTTGCTCATAGCCAGACTATTTACGGTAGTCTCGTAGAAACTTGCAGACCCTATCTCTGCGATTATATGAACGATATAGATTTATTTTAGTTATATTTTACGACAAAATCAGACAGTACGTCAACCTTTTTCGTACATTTCCATTGATATAAATATTAATTGTTCGGAAAAAACTGTATTTTTCAATCGCTATCCTGCTTTTTAATATTTTTCATATACAATATTGCTTCTAAAACGCCTCCTGCAATATTTCTGGCTTTATCAGAAATGGTGTAGCAATTGGACTGTTCTGATGTTCTAGGATCAATATCTGCTATTTTCAATCCGGCCTTAACTTCAGTCCCATTTCTAATTATCCCCCTTAATAATCCATGAATTTTTGCTTCTATAGGAATATTTCCTATATATGCAATAATTTCATCCTTCTCTACAATATCTCCTATGTCTCTCCTATTCTCTATCGGTCCATCATAAGGAGCGTAAACAACCCGTTCTTTTGAGTAACCTTTAATCATTCCTGGAACTCCAGTATTTTTCTTTGCTTCTCCTTCAAAAATCAATCTACCTAGATCATGTCCCCTAGATGTTTCAATAACTACATCTACATCTTTCCCTGCTGTGAATCCTGGCCCGAGGGCTATGGTTATATCTGCCATACCTTTTGTTGTCCCTAGATTTTTTTTAGCTATAATTCCATCTATTACTACTTTGGGGTGCAGCTGTTCTATGTACATGCCTTGAGGGTCTATCATGACAGGGATCTCTCCTTGATTCCAAGCTTTTTTAATTTCATTTAAATCGCTCACATGAAGGGCTTTGATCCCCTCTATTTCTATACTCCCCTCATAAATGGCTTCACTAAATGAAACCTTTCTTCTAATGGATGTAGGCTTTGCTACTTCCAAAACTAATAAACGAAATCCGCACCTATGCAGTTTATGAATTGTCCCAGTAGCTAAATCTCCACCGCCTCTTACAACAATAAGCTCATTAAAAATCATTTTCGATACCATCCCATTGTAATATTTTTTCATAATCTTCCTGTGTATCTACATCGAATAAGTTTCTTGCATTCTCCATCTCTACAAAATGTACCTCCTCCAGGGAGTTATTGATAATTGTTTTTCCCCCTATATCCCCCTCTAAAGCCATAAGAGCTTGCTTGAATTTTTCAGGAAATATAACAGGACTGCCTCTTCTTCCCTGATAGTGAGGAACAATAATATTATTCTTGTGTTGATTGAAGGCTTCAAGAAGCTTGTGGATCATATTGGTATTGAGTAAAGGTTGATCTATGGTAAAAAACATATACCCCTCACAAGCCTCAGCATAGGTGATTCCTAACTTGATAGATTCACTCATACCCTTATCTGCATTTTTATTTTCAATAACTTTCACTCTATTTACTTGCCTCAATTGGGGGATCTTTCCTTCTCTCAGCACTAAAATGATTTGTGAAAATCCACAAGCTAAAACCTTATCTAGGGTTTGCTGAGCCAAGGTTTTTCCTCTATACTCCAAAAGAAGCTTGTCCTTTTTCATTCGCTTTGAATATCCTGCTGCCATGATAATTGCAGTAATCATGATTTACATCTACTCCCTTTATATGGATATATCTACACATCGTATAAATTGTTTGCAATACTTCCAACAATAATTCTATTTAAAGTCTTTGAACCGCAGCTATATACTTTATTTCTTAATGCTGCTGCCCTATCTAAATAATACATATCATCGGATTTATTTATAAACAGTATTTTTTCACCCTTGGCATTTTTAAACAATCCTTGAGGATGCACAATCATATTAAATAAATGTTCAAGTGTTATAATCTCGCCTTCCTGTCCATTGCTAATTTTACAAAACTCCTTGCTTCTATGAACATTGTTTTCCCATATATGCTTTCCAAGGGCTTGAATACTTAAAATGCCTATGGTTTTCGTTGTGCCCCTATAGATAACGGGTTCATTCTCACGCCACCCTTTAATTTCCTTCTCTTTAGCACCATCTGCCTCTATCAAAACATAATCAAAATGAGTTCCTACAGCATCTAAGTGGCCTTCATTGATTCCAACCATTTTATTATCTGCATCTACTTCCATCCCATAGACATGTATTCCCTTTTTCTTTGTCTTTACATACTTGAAGAACTCATTTTCCCCTATACCGATAAAATCAACCCCATCCTTATGGGGGAGGTAGATCTTTGTTGTAGTAGTTACCAAAACTTTATTGTCTTCTCTGGTATCCTGGGCTATTTGAAACATAAGGGATGTCTTGCCTCCCGCTCCTACAATAGATAGAATATCTTTCTCCTTTAGTCCTATAGCATTAGAAAGTTTCATAAGCTCATCCTTTTCTATATGAATAAAACTAGGACTCATTCGCCCTAGTTTTCTCAAATTAATTATACCTCATTTTTACTCCATATGCTAGTTGATGTAGCATTGATTTTCCCTTCTCCATGATTTATACATTTTTCCTTTCAGAAGCTTCCATGTCCGTCCTATGGTATGATATTGGTTTTTGTAATTTATTTGACCTATCTACTCTTTTTGCAAAAACCACTGTATCAACAGTACTTCCCTGGCTAAACCTAAAACCAGCATACCCCTCATCTATAAGCTTTTTTTGTCCCTCAATATCCTTCATTGCTATCCTCTGTAGATTGTTCAAATCTAGAGGTAAACTATTTGATAAATCTTTATAAAAGATGCATCTTAAGCGCCCTCCATACATCCTTTGTATATCAATCAAGAGCATATTTTCTGAAAATACATTTTTAACACTAGGATAATTTAGAGGGGAAGCAATGGTGAAAATGTGTCGATGCCGCTTTAAGTGCCGCAGCATTTCAAATGCAATGGTCAGCATCCTTTTTTGCAGTCCATTTCCCCTAAAGTCAGGATGTACATTTGTAACTTCTAAGTGGGCTACCAGATTTAGTTCTTGCTTTTGCAGTCCAATAATAGCGCCAAGGTTTTCTTCAGAATCCTCTGGGAAAAGAATTCCTCGGAATGCAATCAATTTATTCTCAACAAAAGCCCCAAACATCCTCCCTTGTCTTCCCATCATTCTAATAAATTCTTCTGGGGTTATTGTTACACATAGCTCAGGATTATTAAGCTGTTCTATAATTTTCAGATGAAAATCCACAACTTCATCCAGATAGGTTTCGTTTAATACTTTTATTTCATAGGTATAGTATTTTGAATCTCTCGCATTTTTAATGAAACCAATATCCATACTATTCATATGTACCCCTCCTCTGTTTGATATTCTTCTTTCTTATCGATTTTTTTATTGATGGTTATTAGAAAGAATATAAGCAATGCACCCACACACATTCCAGAAATCAATCCTACACCCATTTTACTTCCAAGTCCTAGCGCACTTCCAAAAACCAGAGGTCCTAGCATCTGTCCAATTTTCTTAACATTGCTGTAATATCCCAAAGCTTGTCCTTGCCCAAAGTTGATCGATTCTTTAAGTCCAAGAAAATAGTTTGTCTGAGCTACTAATCCAAAGCTATCTGCAATGCCAAAGAGTAAAACAGCAATAAATGCAGCTGCAAGGGTGCCTGAAAATGCAAAGGTCATGGTGGCACCTATAATAATCATCACCGCAATAAGCATGGATTTTTTGTGTCCAAAATGTTTACCCGTATACTGGCTTAGTATTGGACCCAAATATACAATACATAATCCATTGAGTAGAAAAGCTCGTCCAATATTTGAAACAGAAACACCTGCTTCCCTTGCATAAATGGGAAAGAAATAATCTAAAAACATACCACAAATTGCAGTTGGAATCAAAATCAATAGAAAATATGGAAGAACATATGGATTTACAAGAAACTGTTTAACAGTAATTTGTGTGGATTTCTTAACTTTTTCTGCTGATTTTTTCTCAGCAACTACATTTGGAACAAAAATCAGAGCAAAAGCAACAGCTCCTATCATGATAATTACTGATATGTAAAAGACCTTTGAATAGCCAATTCGATCTGCCAGCATGGCGCCAATAACAACACCGCAGTTTATGCCAGAATACAGTCCAGAATTCAGTGCAGAAAAACCTTCTGTTTTCTTTAATGGGTTTGCTAGTATAAAGCCTCTAACAGACATTAGTGTAAATCCATACCCTGCACCTGCAATACCTCTTGCCAAAATAAACAAACTAGGATCCTTTGTAAATCCAGAAAAGCAAGTACCTATGCTAAAAAAAATAGCCCCAACTACGAATGTTAATTTCCAACCTTTCTTATCAATTAGCCTACCTGCTAAAATTGTAGCAATCGCACCAAATAAGAAATTTGCTGAAATAGGCAAACCTATAATCAAACTCTCTGATAATCCTAAAATAGGTCTATAGATTTCTTTCATCATAATAGATATAAAGGCACTTGGCATAAACAAGGCAATAAATAAGATGAATGAAAGAGGTCTAACAATAGTAGTATCCATCTCTTTTTTGTTATTTCGTTCCTCCTCCGCTGCATCTTCGCTAGAGAGCTGCTTATTAAAAATCTTCAAAATAAAGAAGGTAATCTCAACCATAAAAAATATAGATGTTACAAATACCGTTAGTACATCGAGAATAATGTCCTGCATTCTGCTTCTTAGGTAAGTCTTAGAGATGGCTACATGAAGTGCATGTTGAACATTTTCTTTGTCTTCAGGCAAAGAAAACCGATAGCTAAATTCTGATTGGGAAATATGATTGCTTTCAAAAGCTATATCAGAAGTTCCCAATAATAGTTTATTGTTGGCATCAATGATATTTATTTTCTCAATCTCTGGGACTACTTGAATAATATTTTGCATGTAGGTTTCAATTTCATAAAACTTACTATAAGGAACACCTTTATCAATAACAGATTGAATATCATTTTGTATAATTCTTGAAACCTTTTTTGTATTTTCAGTAGCTATTTCAATATATGCCTTTCTTAATACTGAATAGTTAATAAACCCATATATGATTTGAACCATGCCTAACAAAATAAGTATAATAGCCAAAAGTCGCTTTCTATTCACCTTTCCTTCCTTTGTAGTAATAGATACTAAGTTATTGAAAAGGATTAATATGAAAGCACTGGCACTGGCCAAAATAATCAAACTTTTAAATAGAATCTTAATAGAATTCTTGGTAGCGAAATCTACAACAGCTTTATCAAAAACCACATCCATATTTCCAATGCAATATCCTGCTTTATCTTTTATAGGTATCATCAGATGATACTTTTCATCTTCCAACACCATTTGATGGGATTGCTTAGAATCATGGTCAAATTTCGGAGAAATTGTTGTTTCATAAATATGATTTTGACCTCTAAGGGAACCCTGGATATCATAAACATATGCACCGTCTCTTAGAACAATATAAACGTTATCAATTTCCGGTAGTTCAGTTTTCACTTCTTCTAGCAACTCTTCTATACCAAGAAAATTGTCCAGTGGCTTTCCATATTTTTCTGCATATTCAATTTTCCTTATCGTTTCTCTCCCTACAACTGCATAGCTTGATACGAAGGATTCTGTATAGTTTTTTTGGAAAGAATTGATATTCAGTATTCCTGTAAATCCTAATACAATGACAATCACGAGTAGAAAGATAATGATTAAAGTACCCTTAATATTTTTTGTATTTGGGCTCATAATAATGTACACTCCCGTCAAATTAGAATGATTATTCTACTTAGTTCCCTCTATACTGTGATAAATTCCATCTGCGCTTAGTAAAATTTCAAAAGGTACCTTATAGCCAATTCGCTCAGCAACCTTAAAATTCATTACAATACTAGGCGTATCTCCGTATACTTGTGGGAGTTCCCTGGGCTGCGCACCACTCAACACCTTGGCAATATTATCTGCACCAAACCTGCCAACACCGTTAAAGTCTGCCCGATATAGACTGAGCAAGGCGCCGTGCTTCACTTCATTAGCACCTAGCTGTGAAAAAATAGGAATTCCTGCTTCATAAAAAGGCTCTAACAAGAAACTGATTTTTTCCATGTCTCGGGTACCAGCAGTAAGATACATTGCATCAACCTGCTTTGCTAATTTTTTATTGGCTTCTAATACTTCTCTATGATATCTTTCCCTGTCTTCATGGTTCTTAGCCTCGTCCACTTTCTGTGTAATTATCTCATATCCCAGCTCCTTAGATAGTTCTTCTAAGTCATCTAAAGCCGCATATATTCTTCCTACTGGTGAATCCTCATAAACAATTCCAAGTTTTTTAAACTGAAAAATATCATGGAAAACTTGAATTTGTCTCTTATATCTATTGGAATCCATATGGGCCCATACATGGTCTTTCCCTGAATCAGTATCCTTTGTAATAATCCCAGAGCTTACAGCATTACTTGCTGAAAAAATCATAATAGGTGTCCTATGATTATCATTGGCCAGTACTTGGCCTGCATAGGTACCCATAACAATCATTAAATCTAGATCTTTCTTTTCAGCCAATCTTTTTTGAACAGAGTCCTCATCCTCTGGACGATAGAGTGAATAATAGGCATCCTGAACGAATTCAATATAGTTTCCAGTATCCTGTGATGCTAACCAATTCCACATAGCAAGGCTGTCTTCTTGTCCAGGTTTATAGGGCATTTTTTCTAGTTCAACAGATATCCAACCCATTTCCTTGAGTCCAAAAACTAAACCATGTAATGACCCTGTGAAGTTAAAAAAAGGTTCCGATTCAGCGTACCCAATCCGCCACTTATTTCCATTATTTGTGTGAGGAGTATTGCTAAGGCTATCCCCTGTTCGTGCAGTGGCCATCGTGTTTACTTGCACGATTAACAGAACAATGATAAGTATGAAAATGAATATACTATTTATTTTTTTCAAGAAATTTCCTCCTCATCTTTTTCCTAAAGTGTGACCAATGCTTCCCCATTTGCTAAATCCTCTAAAGTGAGCTTAGCAAGATGTAATAAGATGTTTGTATCGCCATCTATTTTCTGTCTCATATTTGCACCTATATTTTTATCGAAAATCTCTAAATTCAATGCGGCTTGCCACACTAGTTTTTGCAGCACCAAAAAGGATTTTTCTGTCAGTGGTGGTTTCCCACGATAATTTTCCAGTCTCCCACCTCTTCTATATTTGTCTACCCTCTCTAATCCCATAAACTTAAGAAACCAATCCATTCTAAAACTTCCATTTGCGGCTGTAATACCCATATAATCTGCCAATATTTCATCGAGTAAATTGTTGCGACTACTCCCTAACACCCGTTCCGTAAAATAATGGGTAGCTTCATGCTCTCTTCTAATTACAAGAGACAATCGCCGCCATTCTTCCTGAGACATGTCCATTTTCTCTGGGGATATACCACTATAGAAACCATCACTCAGGAGGATGATTTTATCTTGATAGAGATGTTTTTGTGGAATTATTTTCTGGAATTCTATTGACCAGTCTTTCTCTGCATCA
>JBFNEZ010000071.1:0-17293 GCA_040797825.1 Thermotaleaceae bacterium
TTGCGGAACGCATGAGATGCGTTCCCTACGGGGTGCTTGTGGATGCATCGGGGTTACGGAACGCATGAGATGCGTTCCCTACGGGGTGCTTGTGGATGCATCGGGGTTGCGGAACGCATGAGATGCGTTCCCTACGTGGTTGCAATACGGATATCATTAGGTTGTAGGGAACGCATCTTATGCGTTCCGTCCAATCCCAACGGAGCTAACCATTGGCAGGGCTGTCTACCAACCCAAACATGAGGATTCCTTTGCAGGCTACCTGCTCCCCTACATAGGCCACCGCTTGGGCCTTTCCGATATTTCTTTTTAATGCAATCATCTCCACTTCCATTCTCAAGGTATCTCCTGGAATGACCTGCCGTTTGATCCTCAGTTCATCGATTCCTGCAAAAACTCCCAGCTTCCCCTTGTTTTCCTCTAAGGACAACATCGCCACCGCTCCCACCTGAGCCATGGCTTCTACGATGAGAACCCCAGGCATGATGGGGTTTCCTGGAAAATGGCCTTGGAAAAAGGGTTCATTGATGGTCACATTTTTGATGCCCACTGCCTTTTTTCCCGGTTCTATTTCAACGATCTTATCCACAAGCAAAAATGGATATCGATGGGGAATTATCTTCTGTATATCTATACTGTTTAGCATATATTTTTCTCTCCTTTTCAATTATAGTCTATGTCATATTATACCAGAAAAAAATAAAGGGGTACAAAACCCCTTTACATTATTATTATTTTTTTGAACTTTTATTCTTCATCTTGGACAGAATTTACTTTCAAGCTTCTGGCCATTTGATTGTACATTTGTCTGGCTAATCCGATGCCTTGACCGCCGGCAATCTGTTCTGCCAGTTTTTCATCCAACATGCCTTCAAAAACCTCTCGCTGATAGCTTTTTTCAATAAAGCCTCCATCAGGAATGGTATTTCTCATGTTTTTTAATAACATATTCACAAAAACTGCCTCAAACTGTTTGCAGGCATCCATTAGTTTTTTTTCATCATTGTTTTCCTTGGCCTGCTGCAGCAGATTCTCAAAGTCCTGGGTCTTGACTTCGTCTCTTTTTTGCTGTAAATCCGTTGGATTCATGGGTAAACTGCCATCAATTCTCATTTAGCATCTCTCCATTATTATCGCTTTAGATTATTGGCTTGCTCCAGCATCTGATCCGCTGTCTGAATAGATTTGGAGTTGATTTCATAAGCTCTTTGCGCTGTGATCAGCTTAATCATTTCTTCTACGATTTGCACATTAGAGGTCTCAAGAAAGCCTTGTAAAACCTCTCCCCCTTCTCCTTCTATAGCTTCTACTGGCTCTCCAGAAGCAACGGTTTGTACGTAAAGATTTTTGCCTACAGCTTCTAATCCTGCGGAATTGGCAAAGGTTACTACGGAGAGCTGTCCCAATTCTTCGGCTTCCGCTTCTCCCTTTCGCTTAACTGTAATAAATCCTTCCGCAGAAACCATAATATCTTCAATGTCGGCCCCTAGCTCCACATCGCCCCCGTCACTTTGTACAAAATAGCCCTCGGAGGTAACCAGTCTGGCTTCATCGTCTATAACACTCAGCTTGAAGCTGCCATCCTTTGTATAGAACAGATTGTCATTGCCATCCCGAACCACAAAGAATCCATCTCCATTGATGGCAAAATCCAAAGAGTTATAGGTCTGCTCCAGATTTCCCTTCTGGAAAGAACGCAGGGTGGCCATTGGCATAACTCCATGACCTACTTCAAGGTTTACAGGTTTGCCTTCCCCAAGATCCAGATTGGTTCTGCTCAGTGTTGCATAGAGAAGATCCTTAAACTCTACTCTTTGCTTTTTATAAGCCGTCGTATTTACATTGGCTAAGTTATTGGATATGGTATCCACATTTAACTGCTGTGCCTTCATACCTGATGCCGCTGTCCATAGTGCACGCATACTGTTATGCCTCCTTTATCTATTATACCTTTCCTACCTCATTGACCACCTTCTGCAGGGTTTCGTCATAGGCCCGAATCATTCGTTGGTTGGATTCATAATTACGGAAGAGACTGATCATCTCGACCATTTCCTTCACAGGATCTACATTGGCATTTTCAAGGAATCCTTGAAGCACTTGCCCTGTAAAGGGCTGTCCTTGTTCTTCTGTTCCTGGGGCCATTTTATAAAGGTTGTTCCCCTGCTTTCGTAGGTCTCTCAAATTATCTATGTCTACTATATTTAACTGACCCATCCACTCTCCTTGGACAAGCACATCTCCTCTTTCGGATATGGCCACTTCGGAGCCCTGTATCCTGATCGGTTGGTTGTTGATGTCCAATACAACATACCCTTCAGAAGTAACCAATTCATTGCCTGCATTGAGCTTAAATGATCCATCCCGGGTATATGCAATCCCATCGGGTGTATCTATCTGAAAAAACCCATTTCCTTTCAAGGCCAAATCCAGCTGATTATCTGTTTGAAGAAGTTGACCCTGATGGTAATTCACTTCTATTTTATCTAGTCGGACCCCTGAGTTGAGGGTTCCTATCACAGTGGGAGGCATGAGCATCACAAGGTTGTCTACGATGTTTCCATCTACCAGAACCTGTCCTCTCTCATTCATCTCAAGGGTACCTTCACCCACATATACAGGGCCTCGATTCCCTAAAACCAAGTATCCCGCAGAGGTATCAATGGTTCCATCTGCTTGACGATAATATGTACTCAAATAACCCTCTTCATTCACCGCAAAGTGTACACTTCTTTCATAGCTGACCCCATTGAGTGTCTTGGTTCGGAAGAAACCACCAGTTGTACTGACTTCATAGGTTCCATCTTCCTGGGGATTGACCGTCACCCCTCTAAAGCCCTCTCGACTGGTATAATCTATGGGTGAGTTGATTTTGCTAATCAATACCTCTGGAAAGGTCTCTGAAATAACAAGCTCCTTTTTATAGCCTGTGGTGTTGATATTGGCCAAGTTATTGGTGATTACATCTATCTTTTTATTATTGGTGCTCATGGCTGATGTGGCCGTATAGAGACCTCTTAACATAGGATTTCAACTCCTTGATTCCATTTGTTGTGGATATGGTAAATCTATATCTCCTATAGGTATCGGCAGCTTCATGTAATAAGTTTAACAAAAAATAGAACTACTTTAAAAAAAGTAGTTCCATTCTTCATCTTCTACCTTAACTTTTTAAAATTCCTGCTGCTCATCATGCTTTTTTCTAGTATATGGATAGACTCTAAGGATAGTCCCGTACCCTTGGCTACACAGGATACGGCATCCTCTGCAATGTAGGTGCTGATTCCCGTTCGTTTCTCTATGAGTCTATTTAGTCCATTCAACAGAGATCCTCCTCCAGTCATCACGATGCCTCGATCACTGATGTCAGCAGCCAACTCCGGAGGAGTTTTTTCAAGAACAGAGTGGACTGCGTCGGCAATGGAGGTTACAGGCTCCTCTAAGGCCTCCAGCATTTCCTCAGATGTAACTGTAATGGTTTTAGGCAGACCCGAAACCAGATCCCTTCCGCGACATTCCCGAGTAGCATTTTGGGTTCTAGGATAGGCTGTTCCAATGCTGATTTTTAAATCTTCGGCAGTTCTCTCTCCTATCAGCAGGTTATGCTTTTTACGCATATGTCGTACAATGGCTTCATCAAACTTATCCCCAGCAACCTTAATGGATTCACTTACAACGATACCGCCTAAGGAAATCACGGCAATATCGGCTGTACCTCCACCAATATCTACCACCATGTTGCCATCGGGTTTGGAGATATCAATTCCTGCTCCAATGGCGGCTGCAATAGGCTCTTCGATCAAATAGGTAATACCGCCACCGGCTTCAGTGGTTGCATCAATAACAGCTCTTTTTTCCACCTCTGTGACCCCACTGGGCACACAAACGATGATTTTGGGCTTGAAAAATCTCCTTTTACCGCAGGTTTTATGGATAAAATAACGGAGCATCCTCTCGGTCACTTCATAGTCAGATATAACCCCATCCTTTAAAGGTCGGATGGCCACAATGTTGCCAGGAGTCCTACCCAGCATTCTTCTTGCTTCTACCCCTACTGCCAGCAGATGATTGGTATTTTTGTCAATCGCTACTACTGAAGGTTCCTGAAGCACGATTCCTTTTCCTTTAATAAATACAAGTACGCTGGCCGTTCCTAAGTCAATCCCTATCTCTACACCAAATCCAAACATTCTCATCACCTTCCATTTAGCCCACCGCTTAAGACGTAAAGCTATTTTTATTTATCTAAATTTGTCGATAAACAGACTCTTAACCGTATTCTTATTCTACATCCTTTACACAAATCCTCTATAATATTAAAAAAATTTTTTGCTATATTTCCCCTGCCTTTTTTTCTGTTCTATAGACTCAGCAATCCGCATATGATTTAACAAAGGAATCATCTATAAAGGGGGTTAAGTATGTGAAAGACTACATAGAAGAAAGAGCAATGGAGATCGCTGAATATATAATCAATCAAAAAGCTACCGTACGTCAGACAGCCAAAGTCTTTGGTGTAAGTAAAAGTACAGTACATAAAGATGTAACGGAGAGACTTCCTAAAATAAACCCTCTTGTGGCGAATCAGGTGAAGCGAATACTTGACAAGAACAAAGCAGAAAGACATATTCGAGGGGGTAAAGCAACTAAGTTAAAGTATCGAAGCAGCCACGAATAGGAAGTCCGTATCACATCTTAAAAGCAAAAAGTATAGAAATGCTTATAGATAAAAACAGGGTAGTACTACCCTGTTTTATATTGTTATAATTTCCTAGTTTTTGGGAAGGTACAAGTTCGGATCTACATGTTCTCCATCTACCATCACTTCAAAGTGCAGGTGGGGTTCTTCAGATATCTCGAATAGTGCACTTCTTCCTATTCCACTGATAACCTGCCCCTTTTCTACCTTATCTCCAACCTTCACCATATTGCCTGTGCTCAAATTTGCATACTTTGTAAGGATATCTCCCCCATGGGCTATGGTGATAGTAATGCCCAGTCTCGAGTCCACCACTACCTCCACCACTTCACCCGATAAGGCTGCAACCACTGGTGTATTCTCTGGTGCAATAATGTCGATCCCATAGTGAGTGGTATAATGATCTAGGGTTTTGGAGTATACCAAGGTATCCGCAGCATAATTCATACCCCTGTCCCCTACAACAGGCATCTTAAAAACAGCTTTGGCAGCCGGTGCTGAAGCTGGAGCTGCTGCTGGTGCCACCTTTTGAACTGGCTGTTTTCCAGAAGCCACCTCTATGGAAGCAGCTTTCTTTTCCCCTGTATTTTTTTGCTGCCCACCTATTACAGGCTCTACTTTATCTCTTTCTTCTATGACAACCACAGGACTTTCATCCTCTTCTTCGCCATCAAATCCAAAGTCATAATCGGGTATTTCGTCCTCCATGGGAAAAAGGGGCCTTTGCAAATCATCGACGGCTAGTCGATCAATGTTTGTTTTTGTCACCCATACAGCCGTTGTGGCTACAATACAAACACATATGAATAAGATAATATAAAATCCTTCCTTGTCTAATAGCTTGTAAATCCCTCTTTCTTTTCCCTGTGCATCCTTATTTTTATTGTTGGAAAACCATTTTTTCACATCCATGTATATGCCACCTCCATCTTTTAGTGTTGACACTTTGCAGGATTTCATACATGGCTATGAAATTTTTGGTGATGGCTTATTCGGTTATTTTAATCCTTCAATCCCTACCCCTTGATAATAATGCTTGAGGATTTCATCAAAGGAATGGCCTCTCTCTGCCATGCCATTGGCTCCCCATTGACTCATACCCACCCCATGGCCGTAGCCCACAGTAGTAAATTCGATGCTGTTTCCCCTAAAGGATATTTTAAAGTTGGCTGAGCGAAGTCCAAATAAATCCCTTATTTCTCGTCCTGTAAGGGTTTTATTGCCAACTTGTATTTTTAATATCCTGCCTCCTTCACTATTCTCCAGTATCTTCAAGGCGGATTCCAGGTTTCCTGTCTGAATATTGCAATCTGAGTACTTTCCCTTTATCTTTGAGACAAAGGCAGACTTTTCTATGGTGATTTTGTCTGATAAATAAGGCGCTTTTTCTTCATAGGGACTTTCTACGCTTCTTAGATAGGGAACTGCTGAGACAAATACGTCTTCAGAATTCTCTGTACGACCACCGCTGGTTGAATGAAAAAGAGGCTGATTAACTGGACTGCCATTGTAGGTCATGATAAGCCCCCGGGTCTCTTCCACCGCCTCTTCTATCCGAGGCCAATACTCCTTCATCCAATGTTCTGATTTGATTTCTCTTAATTTTTCTTTTGAATACCATACTTGGCAATGTACGCTATCACAAAGCTCTGCCTCTGGATGGCCAGTATTTCCAGAGCTTTGATACTGATTTATTTTTGCAATGGCATAACTTCTTGCTGCTACGGCCTGAGCCTTTAGTGCTTCCATTTCGAAGGCTGCCGGCATTTCTCCTGCTACCACACCCTTTATATACTCCTCTAAAGCCACTTCTTCAACCTTTTTTGTTTCATGAACATATATCCGTACCATCCTTTGATTTTCGATAAGCTCTTCCTTTTCTGTTGTTGGTGCCTGGATATCACAGCTTTGTATCAGAATCAAAGGAATCACAATCATCGTCATGGCCATGCCCATGATTACAAAAAAAATGCTCCTCATCCATTTTCCCCCTTAGTTTTTCTCATATAAACAGCCAATGGCTTTTATAGTATATGAAGGGTTCTGAAAGGTTAGAACAAGAAGCTGAAAAAAACGTGCCCCCATGGGACACGTTTTTACTGGTCAATTCTATAAATTTTAGCACCTAACTGCTTGAATTTTTCTTCTATTCCTGCATAACCGCGTTCAATATGAAAAATATCGCCAATTTCAGTTTTTCCATCTGCTATAAGTCCGGCTAAAATTAGTGCTGCGCCTGCTCGTAAATCTGTTGCTGTAACTTGTGCTCCTTGAAGTTTTCCCACTCCTTGTACTACCGCACTTCTGCCTTCTATTTTGATATCGGCTCCCATTCTTTTTAATTCACCCACATGCATAAATCGGTTTTCAAATACGGTTTCAATCACCACGCTGGTCCCCTTTGCAATGCTTAAAAGAGACATAAATTGGGCTTGCATATCTGTAGGAAAACCTGGATAGGGAAGGGTTTTAACATCGGTTGCATTAACTCCGTTTAAAGCGCGAACCCGAAGACCATCCCCACTTTCTTCGATTTGAACGCCACATTCCTTAAGCTTTGCAATAATTGGTTTTAGATGATCCGGCAGTGCATTTAAAATGGTCACATCTCCACCAGTCATAGCAGCCGCTACCATATAGGTCCCAGCCTCTACCCGATCTGGAATCACCGCATGTCTTGTTCCCTTCAATTCTTTTACTCCTTGAATTTTGATCGTGTCGGTTCCAGCGCCTTTGATATTGGCTCCTAAGCCATTTAGAAAGTTAGCCAGATCCACAATTTCTGGTTCCTCTGCTGCATTTTGAAGAATAGTAGTACCCTCTGCCATGGTAGCAGCCATCATGATGTTTTCTGTAGCTCCTACACTGGGAAAATCTAGATATATCTTATCTCCAATCAATTTATCCGCAGATGCTTCTACATAACCATGCCCCACATCTATTTTTGCTCCCAAGGCATGAAATCCTTTTAGGTGTAGATCGATAGGCCTTGTTCCAATGGCACATCCTCCAGGAAGAGCAATCCGTGCTTTCCCCATCCTTGCCAACAATGGACCCATAACAAGAAAAGAGGCTCTCATCTTTCTAACCAATTCATAGGGGGCTTCATAATTATCTATATTGGAAGAGTTAATCTCTATGATTCCCTTAGAATTCTGCTTGATATCGGAGCCAATCGATGTAAGCACTTCACAAATTACTTCCACATCCTTAAGGTCAGGGATATCTTCTAAAGTACATTGTTCCTGAGCCAATAAAGATGCAGCGATGATTGGTAATACAGAATTCTTTGCTCCGCTCACGCGAACGCTTCCTTTAAGAGGAGCACTTTTTTCCACTACTATTTTTGCCACATCTGGTCCTCCTTTATGTCTATACTGTTTTATCTGTTTACAACGAAAACCATCCTCCTTCTATTTCTACACAATTCTCTTTTTTCCTTCAGGAAAATATATATAATTTTAATACCCTGTTAGGATCAGTGGCGTTCCTATCCAGAGGTAGGTCTTGTCTTCATAGGCATTATAGCGCATGGCCATATGGATGTTGACCTTCTTTCCGTTATAGGTTATCCACTCTTTTATTTTGGGGCTGTAGCCTACGTTGCTTGTCATTTTCTCTTCATTATAGGATTCTACTTCCCTGATATCAAGAAATTTTTCCATATCCAGAAGGATTTCCCCTCTTTTATCTTTGCCTATCTCTCCATCAAAGGTCCCCGTTATACAGGTAACAATCTCTGGATGCCCATATTTCTCCAATAATGTGTTCACTTCCTGTGCCAAATCATGGACATCTATCATGTGGTTTTCTTCCCAAATATCCATTACTATATGGGTTTCTTGAATTCCCTCATCCTCTTGAGATTGTATTAAAAGCAGGATTGTCTGTCCTCTTTGGTTTTTCCCTTTAATCTCTACTTGATGATGATCTGGTTCTTCTTGACTATCCAGATTGCTCTCGGTCATTCCCAACTCCTTAGAAATTTCCAGTCCCCACTTTTTTGCTGTCTCCATGTGGACAAATTGATTTGCTATGGCCACATGTCCGTTGAGATTTATTTCTTTAAACTGAGCCTCTGATTCCAAAAAAACATTTTGCATTCCTTCTTCCTTCGATTGTGCTGTAGATGTATAGGAAGGCATCAACAGACCGCAGAGAAGAATAAAATAAAGAATAATTCCTTTCCTTTTTAGAACACCCAGCTTTATAAGACCCATCAAATGAACGCTCCTTTACATCATACTAAAAATAAGAAGGGAAGAAAATAAACTAGTAAATATGTTAAAGGGGGACGAAAACATATTTTCTATCTACTTTCTTCCCTTGTTATTAAAAGTATTGACGGGAGGGAAATGGAATATACATGGATTGAATATAAAAAATTTATGATTTTATATGAGCACACCATCTCTGCCGTTATCATCACAGACACCACATTTAATTCCTACCATCTTATCAAAAAAAGTAACCTCTTCAAAATCATCAACAAACAGAGGTGCCTGTTCCTTTAATTCTTCCATATGATTTTTGCAAAGCTTTTTACTTTTTGCATGGTAGAATTTATCAGGCAGCAAGGGCATATCCTCCATCATGACCTGCTCTCTATCTACTGCATCGTCACTGGCAAGGAGCAATGCGATATCTCCTTTTAATTCAGGAGAATCTATCGATCGATAATCCACATCATAGTTTTTCGCCAACTCCATAAAGATTCCAGCAATTTCTGGCGATATATCCATATGGAGGACGATCCTTTTGACATCTCTATCTTTTATTTTTTCTTCAACAACTTTTTTAGCTTCTTTCCGCTGAATTTGGTCATAGGTTAGGGCAAAAATCACCCTTTCCCTAAACTCCCCAAGCCACCTTCTCTTCTCTTCCCTTTTTATTTCTGGCGCGCCTCCAAGGGCAAAATCTATATATTTTTCTAATTCGTTTTTGTTTTCTGCCATAAGAATCCCTCCTAATTATATTATCCATTTCATTGCTTAATTACCATAATATAGTTAACATATTGACTTTATGTAAATTTTTTATGTTCACTTCATAGTCAGTATACCCAATGGATCAGAAAAGTATCTTATTGATAGAATAAAATCCTGTTGCAAATTTACAACCCCTACGGAAAATTCTAAAAATCTAGGGATCCCAGCTTCTGCGGTCCACCTCGGGATAGAAAAAAATCCCGAACAGAAGCTATGTTCGGGATTTTTGTTAATCTTTCTTTGCTGTATTTAATCGATTTAACGCCCTCTCTAGTGCAGCTTGGGCTCTTGCCACATCCACATTGGCTTGAGCATTTTTCAGTCTGCCTTCCGCTCTCTCTACTGCACGCTTTGCCCGTTCAACATCAATTTCCTCAGGCCATTCAGCAGAGTCGGTGATGATCGTCGTTTTATCCTTTCTGACCTGTACAAATCCACCTGCACAGGGTGCTTCAGTAAATACACCATCCTTTTTGATTCTGATTACCCCAATGGCAATGGGACTAACGAGAGATGTATGATTTTTTAATATACCCAGATCCCCTTCAGTGGTTCTGACGATCACCATCTCCACTTCATCCTCATAGAATTTCCGGTCCGGTGTAACAATTTCCAATTGAAAGGTTGAAGCCATTTGTTCACCTCCGTATTCAGAGACAAGGGGACGGTTCCGCTGTCCGAAAGGTCTGACATATCAGCAAAGCCAGTCCCCAAGCCCCTTTATGCTGCTAAGGATTATTCACTTTGTTTTTTAGCGTTTTCTACAGCTTCTTCAATGGTTCCCACATAAAGGAAAGCGGATTCTGGAAGATCATCATGCTTTCCTTCAAGAATTTCTTTAAATCCTCGAATGGTGTCCTTTAAAGGAACGTATTTTCCTGGAGAACCTGTAAACTGCTCTGCAACGTGGAATGGCTGTGACAAGAATCTTTCCATCTTTCTTGCACGGGCTACAGTTTGCTTATCTTCATCGGACAATTCATCCATACCAAGGATGGCAATGATGTCCTGAAGTTCTTTATACCGCTGAAGTACCTCTTGGACTCCACGGGCTACTTGATAGTGTTCTTCCCCAAGAATATTGGGGTCCATGATCCTAGAAGTAGAATCCAATGGGTCTACCGCTGGGTAGATACCCAACTCAGATATTCTTCTGGATAAAACCGTAGTAGCATCCAAGTGGGCGAAGGTCGTAGCTGGGGCTGGGTCTGTCAAGTCATCGGCAGGTACATATACAGCCTGAACCGATGTGATAGAACCTTTCTTGGTAGAGGTGATTCGCTCCTGTAGGGCACCCATCTCTGTGGCCAAGGTTGGTTGGTAACCAACGGCACTAGGCATACGTCCCAATAGGGCGGAAACCTCTGAACCAGCTTGTGTAAATCGGAATATATTGTCAATGAACAATAGTACGTCTTGTCCTTCTTGATCTCTAAAGTGCTCTGCCATGGTCAATCCTGACAAGGCCACACGCATCCTGGCTCCAGGAGGCTCGTTCATCTGTCCGAATACCATGGTGGTTTTATCAATAACCCCAGAGTCGATCATCTCGTGATAAAGGTCATTTCCCTCTCTCGTTCTCTCACCAACACCAGCGAATACAGAAAGTCCGCCGTGCTCTTTGGCGATGTTATTGATGAGCTCCTGGATAAGTACGGTCTTACCTACACCAGCACCTCCGAAAAGTCCAACCTTACCACCCTTTGCATAGGGGGCAATTAAATCGATTACCTTAATCCCCGTTTCAAATATCTGAGCCGATGTCTCCTGCTCTTCAAAGGAAGGAGGTTGTCTGTGAATCGGGGCTTTATTTGATGTCTTTACAGGACCTTTTAAATCTATAGTCTCTCCTAAAACGTTGAACAGTCTGCCCAAGGTCTCCTTGCCAACAGGAACAGAAATAGGCGCTCCTAAGTCTACGGCGTCTACCCCTCTTACAAGTCCATCTGTAGATGACATGGCAACGCATCGCACCGTATCATCCCCGATATGCTGGGCAACCTCTACGATAATCCTTTGCTCTCCTGCTTTAATCTCAATGGCGTTGAGCAATTCAGGCAAATTGTCTGAGCTAAATTTTATATCTAAAACTGGTCCGATGATTTGGACCACCTTACCGATATTTTGAGCCATGCTGGTTCACATCCTTTCGTTTCTACTACCTATTTATTTCAATGCTTCTGCTCCACCAACAATCTCTGCGATTTCTTGGGTGATGGCTGCCTGACGTGCCCTGTTGTAGTATAGGGTCAGATCGCCGATCATTTCCTCTGCATTGTCTGTAGCATTTTCCATTGCTACCCTTCTCGCTCCCTGTTCACTGGCAGAGGATTCTACCAAAGCCCCAAAGATGGTACTTTCAATATACTTGGGAACAAGATAGCTCAGTACAGCTTCTGGTGATGGCTCATAGGAAACAAAGTTCAGAGACTTCTTTTCTTTTTCAGCCTTTTCTTCTTTCGTAAGCGGCAGCAGTTTGATAATTTCAGGTTTTTGAGAAATGGTGCTGACAAACTGAGTGTACACAAGGTATACCTCATCAACCAGCTGCTTCTCATATAGTTGTATTACAAGATTGCTAATGCGTTTGGCATCACTGTAAGTGGGATTTTCAGAAATATGTATGAATTCACCATCAAAATCATACTTTCTATTCCTAAAAAAGTCCTTTGCCTTCTGTCCGATAGAGATAACCGATACCTTCTCTTTTTGCCGCATATGGGCTACTGCTGTCTTGATCACGTTGGTATTGTAACCGCCGCAAAGACCTCTGTCGGCAGAGATAACAATATAGCAGCTCTTTTTGATTTCTCTTTGATTTACAAAGGGATGCTTGATCCCTGAGGTGCTTGAAAATATATCTTTAACCGTTTCTTTAATGGTATTGAAGTAAGGTCTGGTCTTGTCCACCCGCTGTCTTGCACGTCGCAGCTTGGCCGATGAAACCAACTCCATTGCCTTGGTGATTTGCTTGGTACTATTTACACTTTTGATTCTGCGCTTAATATCGCGCGTGCCCATTCCCGCCATGTATTCACCTCCAGTGTATGTTGAAGGTCTTTAACCTCTTTCATTCAACATGTATTCTTCCAACACTTTACTCTTCTATTCGGAAAACTCCCTTAAACTCTTCGATAGCAGCCTTTAGTTGACCCTCTACCTCATCAGACATAACCCCCGTACCCTTAATTGAAGCACCTATTTGTGGATGGTTGTTGTCCATAAATTTCAGGAATTCTGCTTCAAACCGCTTGATTGCAGAAATCGGAATATCCTTGAGGTATTTGTTGATTACCGCATAGATGATCATAACCTGATGCTCTACCTTAACAGGAGCATATTGTGGCTGTTTGAGGATTTCCAAGATTCTTTCCCCTTGGGCCAGACGCTCTTGAGTATCCTTATCCAACTCAGAACCAAACTGGGCAAAGGCAGCAAGCTCTCTGTACTGGGCAAGCTCCAGCTTGATTTTACCGGCAACCTTTTTCATTGCCTTGATCTGTGCATCCCCACCAACACGGGATACGGAGATACCTGCATTTACCGCTGGTCGCTGTCCTGCGAAGAACAGTTCTGATTCAAGGAATATCTGTCCATCGGTAATGGAAATAACATTGGTTGGGATATAGGCGGATACGTCGCCCGCTTGGGTTTCAATCATTGGCAGAGCTGTTAAGGATCCGCCCCCCAAGCTGTCATTTAATTTAGCCGCTCTTTCCAAAAGTCTACTATGAAGGTAGAATACGTCTCCTGGATAGGCCTCACGTCCTGGCGGACGTCGAAGAAGCAAGGACATGGCACGATAGGCCACCGCATGCTTGGAAAGGTCATCATAAATAATCAAAACATCTTTTCCGCTGTGCATCAATTCTTCGCCCATGGCGCAGCCTGCATAGGGAGCAATATATTGAAGGGGCGCCAGCTCACTGGCTGTAGCCGATACAATAATGGTATAATCCATAGCCCCTCTGTCTTCCAGTGCCTTTACGATCTGTGCCACCGTAGATTTTTTCTGTCCAATGGCTACATAGATACAAATTACATTCTCTTCTTTTTGATTAAGAATTGTATCGATAGCAATGGCTGTCTTTCCTGTTTGTCTGTCTCCGATGATCAATTCCCGCTGTCCTCTACCGATAGGAATCATGGCATCGATAGCCTTAATTCCTGTTTGCAAGGGCTGATGCACCGATTTTCTATCGATAACCCCCGGGGCATTGGATTCAACAGGTCTATACTTATCGGTTTTAATAGGGCCTTTGCCATCAATAGCCTGGCCTAAGGCATTTACAACACGGCCAATCATGGCTTCTCCTACAGGAACCTCAACAACTCTTCCTGTACGCTTTACGATGTCTCCCTCACGGATTTTATCGTCAGAACCCATCATAACACAACCTACATTGTCTTCCTCTAGGTTCAGCGCCATACCATATACACCGCCTGGGAACTCCAATAGCTCTCCAGACATACATTTATCTAATCCATGAATTCTGGCAATACCGTCACCAACCTGAATAACAGTACCAACATCTGTAACTTGAAGCTTATTCTCATATCTTTTAATCTGCTCTTTTATGATCGAGCTGATTTCTTCAGGTCTGAGATTCATTGTCATATCACCCCTATTACCTATACTATTATTTGTGCAAGGTCTTCCTGCATTTTGTTCAGACGACTTCGAATCGTCCCGTCAATTACCTTATCGCCAATACGCACCAGCATACCACCGATAATGGAAGGATCAATCTCATTTTTTAGCTGTACCTTCTTGCCTGTCATACCCGTAAGTTTTGCAATTAACTTAGCCTGTTCCTCACTTTTGAGAGGAATAGTGGTTATCGCTAGGGCTTCAACCATGTTGTTATGCTCGTTGGCAAGTTTTTCATAGGCCTTTGTAATATATTCAAAAATAGCTGTTCTTCTTTTATCTACCAAAATTTTCAAAAAATTCATAACTTCAGTACTAAGCTGTCCTTTAAAAACTCCTTCTATGATTTCTTTTTTCTCTTCATTGCTGATTTGTGGTGTCTTATACAATTCATAGAAGGTAGTATGTTCTTTAAACGCATCCAATACAAATCGAAGCTCTTTTCCAAAATCATCAATATGCTTGGTCTCCATGGCTACCTCAAACAATGCTTGGGCGTAGGTTTTCGCTGCTAATTGTGCCATTTTGCTTCCCCTACCTCATCAATAAATTGATTCACCAACTGACTGTGCTCTTTGACATCAAGGTTTTTGTTAATAATTTTCCCTGCTGCCATAACGGCCATGGTCGCCATTTCATTCTTGAGGGCATTGATTGCTTTTTGTTTTTCTCTCGCAATCTCTGATTCTGCTCTTGCTAATACCTTACTAGCTTCTTCCTGAGCTTCTTTCTCTATTTCACCGGCTCTATCCTCAGCCCTTTTAGAAGCATCCTTGATAATTTCTCGAGCCTCTTGCTGTGCGCCAGCAATTTTTTGCTCATACTCCTGCATAAGCTTATCTGCTTGGGTGTTTTTATCCTCTGCCTCTTGAATAGATTCTTCAATAGAATTTTGTCTTGCAGCCATAAATTCCGTTACCGGTTTAAATAGCAGCTTTTTCATAATAAAGTATATGATTAAGGTATTGAGAATCTGAAAACCCAAGTTCCAGTTTATTTCAACTAATCCCGCTTTTATTATATTCATACCCTGCCTCCTCTCTCAAGGGATAATCATAAGTAGGAGATGGTTTCCCCATCTCCCAGCGCTTCTCTATTTATAAAAGTCCAATTAGTGGGTTTGCAAATAGAAGAATTAACGCGATGATTAACCCGTAGATACCTGTTGTCTCTGCAACTGCTGCTCCAAGAAGCATAGTTCTTACGATATCTGCTTGAGCTTCTGGCTGTCTACCAACACCCTCTGCACCTTTACCTGCAGCAAATCCCTGACCAATTCCAGGTCCAATACCTGCGATCATTGCCAATCCTGCTCCAATTGCTGAACATGCCAATATTAATGCTCTTCCTGTAATAGGTTCCATAACAAATATTCCTCCTTTTTGATTTACAAAAAATTTAATAATAGTTTTTGCATTGCCTTAGGCTTTCCATGGGTGGATTAATCCATTGCGCCAGAGACAAAGACCATTGTCAACATAGCAAAAATAAAAGATTGTAGTAAGCCTGAAAATACATCAAAATACATGTGAAATACTGCTGGGATCCCCGTTTGGAATATGGGGATATTCTGCATTCCCACCGCTTGGCTCAATGATTGAAGGGCACCATAGAGTAAGTCCATGATGATAACGCCTCCAATAATGTTACCAAATAAACGGAATGATAGTGAAATTGGTGTTGCCAGCTCACCGATCACATTGATAGGGAGCAGGGCAGGGAAAGGTTGTAGAAAACCTTTAAGGTATGTACCAACTCCTTTTCTCTTCATTCCAAAGAAGTGAATCATAAAAAATGTCATCAGAGACAATGCCAGGGTTGTATTAATATCGGCTGTTGGTGGTCTAAAACCAAACAGTCCAGCCAGGTTTGCACAGATAAGGTACATCATGATCGTACCAATATAGGGTGCAAAGGCTTTTTTATCTTCTCCCATGGTCTGAGCAGTGAGTTTGTATATCCCATCTACTAACATTTCGATTACATTCTGCAATCCTCGGGGCACCTTATCGAACCTTTTGGTAGCGACCAGTGCAAATATGGTTAAGATTGCCATGATAACCCAGGTAGTAGTTACGGTTTCTGTAATCAGAATCCCCCCAGGCAACTCAAGTATGACTCTAGGGCCAAATCCTCCTTCCACTATTCTTCCTCCTTTCTAAAGAAAATTCTTTTAAAAAAATGTATGTCATTAAATAGGTTTGTTGCTACAACCACCAATTTGATGATGAACAAACCCAGTATTGCCCCAAAAACGCTTAGATGTTCTCCTTTGATGGATACAAATATAACAATACCATTGATGAAGTAGCGGATAAAATACCGGGATCCTGCATAGATCTGGGCTTGAGCAGGAGCCATGGTAACAGCCTTTTCCAAAGTCAAAGCCAGATTTCGAAAATTCAGCAGACCTATCAAAGTACCAAAAATAAGGGCATAAATAAAAGGCAAAGGTTTTTCTAAAGTGAAAACAGCGATTCCTGATATCAGAGTTACTACAATCAACGTATGCTTAAAAAGCTTTATTTGCAAATCCCAGGTATAACCCAAGGGTTTACACTTCCTTTCTCAGTAGGGATGACAACATGCTTTCCCATTTTAGGGGTGAACTTTTTCCTTGATGAATTTAATCTTTTTTGATATCCTTCATCACAATTCTATAAACACTGATGAAAGCAATGGGAACGCTGATACCAATGCACACTATGAGGAAAACATTTCCTGCATTTAGTTTTTCATCCAGCTTGTTTCCTATCCACACCCCTAAAGCAATGGGCAAAACCATGGCAAGCCCGATATAGCCGAAAAGAGACAGGTTTTTTAGTACCTTTACCCGGTTGTTGTCCACAGGATACTCCTCCCTTTTTCCAATTATACCAAAGCATGCATAAAATATACAAATAAATGTACATTCTTGTAAATATTTTTTTAACAATTCTAAGAAAATTACATAGC
>JBFNEZ010000072.1:0-16927 GCA_040797825.1 Thermotaleaceae bacterium
AAAAACAGCTGTAAAGCCTCCAATTACTAAACCAGAAAATACAGCGGAAATTCAAGAAAAAAAACCTCCGAAGCTATCAAAGCTTTCAGAGGAACAAATTGCAAAAGCCATACAAGAAGCTTTAGGCAAGTAATTTCATAAAAAAAGACTGTACCAGAACAGCTTTAGAAGCTGGTGGGGGATATAGGGCTCGAACCTACAACTTCCACCACGTCAAGATGGCACTCTGCCAGTTGAGTTAATCCCCCAGAATAAAATCAGATTGATTATATTTCCTATATAGTTTAACATAAACTATATAAGAAATCCATATTTTTTTGTTGCTTACCCTATTAGGAGGAGGTACCGTATTATGAAACTATTTATTGATACTGCTAATGTAGAGGAAATTAGAAAGGCAGAGGAGATGGGTATTATTTGTGGCGTTACAACCAATCCATCGCTAATTGCAAAGGAAGGACGAGATTTTAAAGAAGTAATTGAAGAAATTACATCAATAGTAGATGGGCCAATTAGTGCAGAAGTTGTTAGCTTAAATGGCAAAGAGATGGTTGAGGAAGCACTTCCCTTGGCCAAGCTGCATAAAAACATTGTAATTAAAATTCCTATGACAGTAGAAGGATTAAAGGCAGTAAAGATATTGTCAGAAAGGGGAATAAAAACAAATGTAACACTGATATTTTCATCGGCACAGGCCCTATTGGCAGCTAGAGCTGGGGCTAGTTATGTGAGTCCTTTTTTAGGAAGGCTAGATGATATTGGCAACAATAGTAGTGCATTAATCGAAGAAATAGTTAAAGTGTTTACACTCCATAAAATTGAAACAGAGATCATTGCTGCGAGTATAAGAAATCCAATTCATGTTATTCAGTCAGCAACTCTAGGAGCCCACATTGCCACTGTACCTTACAAGGTCCTTGTAGATATGACAAAGCATCCTTTAACAGATATAGGTATAGAAAGGTTTCTAAAAGATTGGGAAGCCGTTACCCCAAAATAGAGCCTGGAATGTAAAAAGCTGTTCTAAGATATAGAACAGCTTTTTGAAGCTTCCATAGAAAGCTCTTGTTCAATAGTTTTTAGATACTCATACAAATATTGGATACAAGTTATTGATTGTTCATGAGATAGCATAATTGACATGTGATCTTCAAAGGTAAAAATATCGAATAAAGGCAATCCTTTTCCTTGAAGGTAGTTAAGAACTTTTTGTTGAATGAAATGGGTATGCTCTTTTTCGTGAAATATTGAAATTTTATCAATTTCATTATATTGTTTCTCAATAGAATCCTTTTGTTGAATTAAAGAGCTAGGAAAATCGTTATCCTTATAATATATGCCTATATAGTGTTCTGTCATTTTTGTGAGAAGAGATGGATAAATGTCGTTATTATAAGAAAAATCATTTAGATTGCTCAACTGTAAATATGAAAATCCCTTATCTAAGGATATACCAATGATATTCCTTTTGTTTTCCATTGCTTCATTAAATATAAGTGTTCCTAGATCATCTTGAAAAGTTGAACGAACTCTGACAGGTATATTTGCACGAGCAGCAGCGGCCACAGCCCGTGGATGAATAACTTTTGTTCCATTTGAAGCCAGTTTATACATATTTTTATAGGAAATATGAGATAGATAAATGGCATCACCCACAATTCTCGGATCAGTAAGGGCAACCCCAGGTACATCGGTAAATATGTCTACTCGATCTGCTTTTAGATAAGCGCCGAGTTCTACGGCAGTAGTATCGCTTCCTCCTCTGCCCAAGGTGGTTATAATGCCGTCCATAGTTATACCTTGAAATCCTGCAATGACAACTATTTTTTCCATAGCAAGATGTTTTTTGATTACTTGGGTATCAATATCAATAATATCACTATTCGTTGGGTGATCATTTGTTAGTATCCTAGCTTGAAAGCCTGTTAATGGTACTGAGGCCAAGTTATGAAGATCAAGGAAATGTGCAACTACGGCACTAGAGATGATTTCACCACAAGACATAATCAAATCTTTTTTTCTAGGATCAATGCTGGGATCAATTTTTTCCAGTAAGCCAATTAAAGTATCCGTAGCATAGGGATCCCCCTTCCTACCCATAGCTGAAACAACGACTACAACATTATTTCCTTCTTTTTGACAATTAGAGACATGTTTTACTATAGCTTTCAAACCGTCCTGAGTAGCAACAGAAGTTCCACCAAACTTCTGGACGATAAGACCCATCTTATTTTCCTCCCTGCAATAGATTTCTAGAAATAAGTGTTTCTGCTATCTGAACAGCGTTCAGTGCAGCACCTTTTCTAAGGTTATCAGAAACCACCCATAGATTTAATCCATTATCGATAGAAAAATCTTTACGAATTCTACCTACGAACACTTCGTCCTTTCCTTCAGCACTAAGTGCCAGAGGATATTCTAATATTTCTATATTATCCATAATCTTTACTCCTGGAGCATTTTCTAAAGCATGAAATATTTCTTCAAGTGTAAATGGCTTTTTAGTTTCAACATTAATTGATTCAGAATGAGAGCGAAAGACAGGAATGCGTACAGTTGTGGCTGAGACTAAAATATTATTGTCCAGCATTTTCTTTGTTTCATTTACCATCTTCATCTCTTCTTTTGTATAGCCGTTTTCTAAAAACACATCGATATGTGGTAAGGCATTGAAGGCAATGGGATAAGGATATACTGCGTTTTTGATCGCATTACCTGCAACATAATCTTCTATTTGCTGATTAAGTTCGTCAATTGCTTTTTGTCCAGTACCAGAAACAGCTTGATAAGTAGAAACCACAATCCTTTTTATTTGAAATAAATCGTGGATAGGTTTAAGTGCTACAAGCATTTGTATCGTAGAGCAGTTAGGATTTGCGATAATTCCTTTATGCCATTTCAAATCATCTGGGTTTACTTCTGGGATAACCAAAGGAACAGAATTATCCATTCGCCATGCACTACTATTATCAATGACTACAGCACCTTCTGCAGCTGCTATAGGTGCCAGTTTTAGGCTGGCCTCACCGCCTGCTGAGAATAGGGCAATGTCTACATCAATGAAAGCTCCTTTTTCAGCAGATTCTACAAGAACGGTTTCTCCTTGAAAAGTAAGCTCCTTTCCTGCATTAACAGGGATATCCAATAATTTGATTTTGTTAATTGGAAAATTTCTTTCCTCCAAAGTCTTTGTCATTTCTCTACCCACAGCACCCAGTGCTCCCACTACGGCAATACTGTATTTTTTCATATATCTTCCCCCTTTACAGTACACTGCTAATCATATGATGAGCAGTCTTTGTTTTTATTATAAGGGGGGGGAGAAGTAGAAGTCAATCAAAAAACGAAAAATTCTGAAAAAATAATGCGAGCAATATTTCTTAGTCTATCCTAATACATAGTTTATGAGTACACAAGACAAAGTGATACTATTTGAAGAAAAATGTCATAGAATTATTAATAATTAGAAAATTCATAAAAATCATTGACATGTTATAAAGAAGAAGATATTATTAAATTAACTACTCATCAAATGATGAGCAGTCATGGAAAAGCAGAAGGGGGACATCAGTTATGAAAATAAGTTATGATGCTGTGGTGATTGGTGGAGGAATCATCGGGCTATCTTCAGCATATTATTTGACACAGGCAGGCAAAAGGGTTTTGCTGATAGAAAAAAATGAAATTGGGAGTGGAGCATCTGGAGCTTGTGATGATATGATATTGCTTCAATCAAAAAAACCTGGTATTTCACTTGAACTAGCCTTTGAAAGCTTAGAAATGTATCGTACTTTATCATCGGAGCTAGGTGTTAATTTGGAGTTTGAAAGTCATGGAGGTATGATCCTAATCGAAACAGAGCAGCAGCTTAAGGTAATGGAGGAGTTTGTAGAACAGCAAAAAAAATGGGGATTGGAAGTTGAAATTATTGATAAGAAGATGTTACGAAAAAAACAACCTTATGTGAAAGAATCGGTGATTGCCTCTACTTATAGTAGAAAAGATGCTCAAGTAAACCCATTAAAAGTTATGAGAGGATTTATGGGTAAAGGGAGAAATCTGGGGTTGGAAACTCGTAAAAAGACGACAATTACAGGAATAGAACAAAAAAAAGATTACTGGAAGATAATTTTAGAGGATGGGAGTCAATTGGAGACAGAGTATATCGTAAATGCAGCAGGTGCATGGGCTGGAGAAATAGGGAGATTAGTGGATATTGATATTCCTATTGTCCCGAAGCGAGGACAGATTGCTGTAACAGAGCAAATACCACAGGTAGGAGATACAAATGTGTGGAGTGCTGCCTATATAGCGGCAAAACTAAAACCAGGAATGATAGATGATGTATCAATGGATTATAAAAAATTAGGTATAGGTTTTGCTTTTACACAATCATCCAATGGGAACTACCTAATTGGTAGTACTCGGGAAGAAGCAGGCTATGACAAAGGAACGACCTTAAAAGCCATCAATCTAATGGTAAAACAAGCTTCAGAGTACTTTCCTATATTGAAAAATGTACATATTATTCGTTGTTTTGCAGGGTTAAGACCTGCTGCTATAGACGGCAAGGCGATTATTGGAGAAGTTCAAGAGAAAAAAGGTTTCTATATTGCTGCAGGACATGAAGGCGATGGAATTGCCCTTGCACCCGTTACGGGCAAAATGATAGCACAAATGATTATGGGTACAAAAACTAGTTTTGATGTGGAGGGGTTAAATTTGATGAGATTTAGACCAGAAAGAGAGGTGAATATATTATAGGTCAAGAGGCTCTAACTTCAAATATATTTTAATAAAGGGGGATTTTGAATGACACTTGGATCAGCATTATGGATTATTACAGCTCTTATGTGTGGCGCATTTCTTTATATTTCATGGAAATTCAAAGATGACGCACAGTCTAGTTTTTCCAACTATGCAATAGGTGGAAAGTCCTTTCCCATGTATTTGATATTTTTCACACAGTTTGCCACAATTATGGGAGTTGGAAATTTCGTTGGACACGCGGGGAGTGGCTATAAAGTAGGTTTGCCTTGGATGGCTTTCATACTTGGTGAGCAAGGATCGAAAATCATTTTTGCATTGTTTTTCGCAGGGCTTGCAGGAAAATTTACATACAATACTTTTCCTGAGATGATTGATGACCTAGTGACTAGGGACAAGGTAACAAGAGCTATGGGTGGAATATTGGCATCAATGATCATGATTGCCTGGGTTGGCGGACAAGGAAAAGCCTTTGGAAATATATTTAATATTGTAACTGGAGCAGATCCTGTACCAATTATCCTAATGTTTACAGCAGTTTTTATTCTATATACTACATTAGGGGGTATCTATTCCGTTGTTTGGACTGACTTGCTACAAGGAGTATTGGTTTGTATATTTGGAACCATTTTCTATGTTTATGCTTTCTCTCCTGTGAATTGGAGTATGGCTGAACTGGGGACCCGTTTGGTTGAGGTTGGTAAAGCAGAGTTATGGACTTTTGGAAATACAAATGGAGTTGAGTTGTTAACTAAATTTGTAACCGGATGTGTAGGCATACTGGTAGCACAGATATATTGGCAGCGCTGCTTCTCTGCAAAGGACAGTAAAACAGCAAGAAATGGACTGTTATATAGTGGGATTATTGCAATTATTATGGTTATGTTGACTGCATTAGTAGGAATGGTTATAGTAACGATGAATCAAGGATTAAATCCAGACGATGCAATGCCATGGTTTATGATGAACTATGTTCCTGTAGGTATTTCAGCTATGATTTTTGCATTGGTATTAGCTGCTGGAATGTCATCTGCAGACTCCAACCTAAATTCAGCTTCTATATTGGTTGTAAATGACTTAATAAAACCCTTTAAGCCAACTGCAACTGATGATGAGTTAGTAAAATATGCAAAAATTTTAACTGTTGTTATTGGTCTTTTTGCAGGTCTTGCAGCTCTTTATGCAAGCTCCATATTAGGGCTCTTCTCTAAAGCCTATGCCATGGCTGGTGGAGGATTGGTTCCATTGCTCTTAGTGGGCTTACTTTGGAAAGAAAGACCGAATGAAGACTTTGAAATGGGTAAGAAGAATAGTAAAGTTACTCCTTGGGGTGCAAGAGTAGGTATCGTAGTAGGTTCCGTACTGACACAGGTAGAGGTCTTAGGGCCCAATAGAGTGTTAATAGCTCTTGTTATTTCAGCAGTTTTAATCATACTTGTATCTAGTATGACAAAAAATCAAGGAACAAGTGGAGACAGGGAAATCGCATAGACAAGGTATTGATAATAGCTAGTAGATGTGCAATAATGGGTATGGTCTATGACCATGCCTGATTATTGCATCGGCTATCCATAAATATAAGAAGGATCACAGGAGGTATATAAGAAAAATGAAACAGATATTAGATGAAAAAGAAATAACAGTATTAGAGTATGTTGCATCGTCTGGAGGACCTGTTGGATCCTGGTTTTTGGTTGAAAAATTAGAGGAAAGAAATATTCGTATTAGTTCTGCTACTATTGGAAGAATTCTAAATCATTTAGAGAAGTTAGGTTATCTAGAAAAAGAGAAGTTTAAAGGCAGGATTATTACCAGAAAAGGGATAGAGGCACTAGAGAAAGCAAAAACAATTGAAAAAATTAATTATCATAAAAATGAATTAGATAAAATGATTAGTACGAAGGTATTAGAGGATTATATTATGGTTCTTCAAGCAAGGAAAGCCATTGAACGAGAAACAGCAAGGTTGGCAGCACAAAATATAACAGAACATGAAATTCGACATATTGAGGAGATATTATGCAGGCAAGAAGCAAGATACCATAGAAAGGAAAGTATTGCAGAGGAGGATGTTAGCTTTCACAAGGCAATTGCCAAGGCATCAAGAAATGCTGTACTAGAATCTTTGTATTCTATTATTTCTACCTATGGACAGCAATCCAGGCTATTTGAACATATTCGAGCTCAGGTAAGATCACCCTACATGGTTTCCCATAGAGATATTTTTTATGCTATTTCAAACCATGACGAAGAGACAGCTGAAAAATGCATGGTACAACACATGGAGAATCTAATTAAAGATGTTACCATGTATTGGGATCAAGACAATGATAATATTTATGAAGACGATATTGGAGGGACAATCCATGAATGATGAGATAATTTGCAGATGTGAAGAAATCACAAGGTCGGAAATAGAGAAAGCTATTTCTGAAGGAGCGACTACAGTTAATGAAATAAAGCGATGGACTAGAGCTGGAATGGGATTATGTCAAGGTAGAACGTGTAGGCGATTGGTGGAACGAATACTAGCAGAGAAGACAGGAAAGAGTCTAGCAGAGATTCATCCTTCGACTTATAGACAGCCAGTGAGGCCGATAAAAATGGATATTTTGAGTATGAAAGTCCATGGAGATGAATAAAAACACGGGGTTTTATCAAGGAAATAAATATGCAGCTATATGAATAGGGGGAAAGAATAATGACAAATTGGGGACGGTTAATAACAGCTATGGTTACACCTTTTGACAGCCGCATGGAAGTAGATTATGAGAGGGCAGTACAAATGGCAAAAAAGCTAGTTCAAGAAGGGACTACCGCTATTGTGGCTGCGGGAACTACTGGGGAATCTCCAACGTTAAGTGAAGAAGAAAAAATACAACTCTTTTCGGCATTAAAAGAGAATATAAACGTACCTATTATCGCAGGCGTTGGTACAAATTCTACGGCGGCTACGATTAAAAATAGCCAGAAAGCCCTTGCTTGTGGAGTTGATGGGCTACTGGTAGTTGTACCGTACTACAATAAACCTAACCAAGAATCACTATATGCGCACTTTGAAGCAATTGCCAAAGCTGTCGATGCACCCATTATGTTATATAATGTACCAGGAAGAACCGGGATAAATATGCTTCCAGAAACTGTGGGAAAGCTTTCTAAAATTGAAAATATCGTGGCATTAAAAGAGGCCAGTGGAAATATAGGTCAGTTATCCGAGATGATTCAAGTGACAGCTAAGGATTTTTTAACGTATACTGGGGATGATGTGTTAACACTTCCAAGTCTTTCTGTAGGGGCTTATGGTGTAGTTAGTGTAGCTGCACAGGTAGTTGGATTACAAATGAAAGAAATGATAGAGGCATATTTAGAAGGAAAGGTTTGCAGAGCATCAGAAATTCATCTCCAGTTGTTGAATGTATTTAATAATCTTTTTGTTACAGCAAACCCAATTCCAGTAAAAGCGGCTCTAAATATGATGGGGATCGATGTTGGGAAGCCAAGACTACCTTTAACCCCGGCACAACCTGCAATTGAGACAGTGATTCAACATACCTTAAAAGAGCTTAATCTTGTTTAAGCTGGGGAAGGAAGGATAAAAATGACTAGAATTTTGCAACATCCAATATTGGGTGAAATGGAGAAATCAAAGGAAGTCAAAATTATTGTAGATGGTAAAAGCTATCCAGCTTATGAAGGTGAAATGATCGCTGCTGCTCTTATTTCTAATGGGATAAAAAGTTTTCGATATACGAAGCATCAACATAGTCCAAGGGGGATTTATTGCGGTATTGGAAGGTGTACCGATTGCGTTATGATCGTCAATGGCGTTCCAAATGTAAGAACCTGTATAACTCCTGTAGCAGAGGGTATGACCATAGAAACACAGTATGGTGCGGGAGCGTGGAAACGGGGTGAAGAAAATGCATAGAGCCTCGATTGTTATTATAGGGGCAGGACCAGCTGGTCTAAGTGCTGGAATTGAAGGAGCCAAAGCAGGTGCAAAGGTTTTAATTATAGATGAAAATGCAAAGCCAGGAGGCCAGTTGTTTAAACAAATACACAAATTTTTTGGGTCAAAAGAACATAGAGCTGGAACACGAGGATATGAAATAGGTACATTACTTCTAAAGGAAGCAGAAGGGCTAGATATTGATGTGTGGTTAAATACAGAAGTGTGCGGAATCGATTCCAATAGAAATGTTTGGGTAATACGCGAAGGAGAAGAATCCATACAAATAGAAGCAGATAAAATTATCATTGCTGCCGGAGCCATAGAGAATGCAGCAACCTTCCCTGGATGGACCTTGCCAGGGGTAATGGGAGCAGGTGCAGCCCAAACAATGATCAACCTCCATAGAGTATTGCCTGGGAAAAAGGTTCTAATGCTGGGTTCAGGTAATGTTGGGGTTATTGTATCCTATCAGTTGCTACAGGCTGGGGCAGAAGTAGTTGGTATTTTAGAAGCATCTCCTAATCTAGGTGGATATGGCGTACATACAGCAAAGGTATGTAGAGCGGGGGTGCCTTTTTATACATCTCATACTATTTTAAAAGCAATTGGAGAAAAATGTGTAGAGGGAGTAGAGATTGTGGCCCTGGATCAGGATTGGAAACCAATTCCTGGCACAGAAAAGCAGATAGAAGTGGATACCATTTGTTTAGCTACGGGATTATCTCCTTTGACAGAATTGGCGTGGATAGCTGGATGTCAGTTTCATTTTATACCTGAATTAGGAGGACACTTACCGATTCACAATCGTTATATGGAGACAACTGCAGATGGGATCTATGTTGCAGGAGATATTACAGGGATTGAAGAGGCCAGTACTGCTATGGAAGAAGGAAAATTAGCAGGAATTAATGCAGCAGCGGCATTGGGTTTTTATAGTCGGGAACAACAAGAGGAACTTTCACAACAGGTATGGAATAGGTTGGATGCATTAAGATGTGGTTATTTCGGACAAAAAAGGAAAACAGCAAAGGATAAAATGATTTCTGTAGGTCAGGAGGTAATCGGATGACACATAATGGACTGAAAAAAATAGGTGCACCTTCTTTAGAAGAATTGAAAAATTCATCAGCTTTTCCCCAAAATGAAGATTTTATGAATGGCCCTATAGCAGTAATCGAATGTATAGAAGAAATTCCATGTAATCCATGTGAAACATCTTGTCCAAAAGGATCCATTACTATCGGAAAGCCTATTACCAATTTGCCTAGAATCGATTTCAAAAAATGTTCAGGATGTGGTATCTGTGTAGCAGCCTGCCCAGGCTTAGCCATATACATAAAAGATTATACTTTTTCTGAAGAAAAGGCCCTTATAACCTTTCCTTTTGAGTATGTTCCATTACCGGAAATAGGAGACATTGTTACTTTAGTGGACAGACAAGGACAGGATGTCTGTCCAGGGATAGTAACAAAAATAAATAAGGCTAAGGCATTTAATCAAACGGCACTAATTACTGTCAAGTACTCAAAAGAATATTTTGAAAATGTAATTAGTATGAAAAGAAAAATCATTATTTAGTAGTTACATTACCTGTAGCTGCAATCAGTTCTTGCTTGTATATTTTTGATAGGAAAATTGTGTCCATACCTATAGCGATATATTGAAAACCCTGTCGAGCTCTTAATTGAGCTTGCTTACCATCCGTTACAAAAACGCCGGCAGCCTTGCCGGCTTTTTTAGTTATCCCAATTACTTTTTCTACGACTTCATCCATGGCAGGGTGATGAATCTGTCCAGGTATGCCTAGAGATTGAGACATGTCAAAGGGACCTAAGAATACTACATCGATCTCAGGTAGTGTCACGATTTCTTCTAGATTTTCAAGTCCCTGTGTATTTTCACAGTGCACAACAATCAAAGTCTCCTCATTAGCAGCTTGAAAATAGGTTATAGGATCTAAGGTGCCGTAGTCAGCTGATCTAGGCATGGCAAGGCCACGATTCCCCAATGGAAAATACTTGGCTGCTTGAATAAGGGTTTTTGCTGTTTTATAATCATTGACCTGTGGAACCTGAATACCATGGGCACCAACATCTAAAGAGCGTAGAATCGTGGTTTCCAGAGCATTTGTTGTTCTCGTAATAGGTGTGATACCTCTTAGCTCTGCTGCTCGAATAAGATGCTGTGTTGATTCAATACTGAGGGGGCCATGTTCCGTATCTATGATAACAAAATCATAGGAGGACAAGGCTACGATTTCAACAATGTCCGGTGAATTTATAACTAAAAAAGTTCCAAAAACAGTCTGGCCTGATTTCATTTTTCTTTTTAGTGAGTTTTGAAACATACAATCCCTCCAATAAGATATGATGATATTATTTTCTAGAATATTTCTACATTAAAGTTCAATATCCTTTTTAAAAGCTATGATGGAAATGTGACACTGAATAGAATATGTAATCCAGTACTTTAGGAATTTGAAAAAAATGGAATTTCCTTTAAGTCTTTTATCATGCAATATTTTTATGGATAATTGAGAAAATATAATTAGTGTCAGTTATAAGCATTATAGGAGGAGAGATAAATATGACAGTTGCTTCCCAAGTTAAACAAACTTTATCTGGGTTAAAAAATTGCCACAGCACTCTACGGATTTATGCCCTTCAATCTCACAATCCAGAGATGAAATTTGCATATAAAGAGGCATTAGATGTTACGGATAAGGCCATAAAAGACATAGAGAATAGATTAAAGGAGTTAGAATTCCAAGAGCCACAATATAAAGGAAACTAAGTGAGGGAAATATATGAAAGAATGGATTGAAATGTTAATCAGGATACTGGGATTATTTTTTATTGCTTTTATAGTTATTAAGCTATATGGAAATAGTAGCCTGTCAAGAATATCTTCTTTTCGCTTTATAGCCTATGGGATTATTTCAGTGACAATAGCCCTATTATCATTAGATATGGTAAGGAATATTTCTTATGCTTTATTAAATCTAACTGTATGGATTCTGTTGCCTGTAGGATTTGAATACTTATCCTTACAGAGTAAGCGGGTTCATGATCTTTTATATGGCAAAGAAAAAATTCTTATTCAGCAAGGGAAGATTATGGAAGAAAGTTTAAAGAAAGCCAGGCTTACAGGAGAAGAGTTATTAAGTGAACTTAGAACAAAGAATGCTTTTTTTATGGCAGATGTAGAATTTGCCATTATGGAACCAAGTGGAGAAATAAATGTTTTATTAAAATCTGAGAAATCACCTATTTCTGCAAAAACATTAGGAAAAAAGACTGCTCCAAAGGCAGCAGCACAGACGATTATTCTTGATGGAAATATCATTCATGAAGGCTTAAAAAATTTAAACTTGAATGAAAAGTGGTTAAAATATCAATTAGAGAATGCAGGAGTTGCATTAGAAAATATTTTTATTGGACAAGCGGAAGAGACTGGGGAAGTTTATTTGGATACATTTGATGATAAAATTCAATTACCTCAACCTACAGTAAAAGAAATGCTTTATGCAAATCTAGAAAAAGTCTACGCTGATTTACTAGCCTATTCCTTAGAAACAAAAGATGAAAATGTAAAAATGATGTACAAAAGAAATGCAGAAAAAATGGATGATATATTAAAAAAACTAGAATCCTATTTGTTACGTTAGAGGGTGAAAACATGTCAAATAAAATGAAAAAAAAATTAACACCTACCCAGCAGCAATATCAAAAACTAGCTAAAGAAAAAGAACCACAGCGTCCCGTACTGATTAATTGTATACGTGCTTTTCTAGTGGGAGGCTTTATCTGTACAATAGGACAAGGACTTCAATGGATGTTCATGAAGTACTTTGATTTTACTGAAATAACCGCAGGAAACCCTACAGTGGCAGTACTTATAATTGCTTCAGTCCTCTTGACAGGATTAGGAGTTTATGATCATATAGCACAATGGGCAGGTGCAGGTACAGCAGTACCGATTACAGGCTTTGCCAATACAATGGCTTCAGCAGCCATTGAACACCGCAGCGAAGGATATGTCCTTGGTGTTGGAGGAAATATGTTCAAAATATCGGGGCCAGTGATTACATATGGTGTTTTCTCGGCATTTGTGGTAGCAATGATAAAAATCATAATAAATGGATTAGGTGGGATATAGATGCATCAGTCATGGATATTCAACAATAAACCCGTAATTTTAGCATCAGCAGCTGTAGGAGGGCCCTTTGAAGCAAGGGGAAGGTTATCTGAAGACTTCGATATTTTATTTGAAGATATCTGGTTGGGTCAGGAAAGCTTTGAAAAAGCAGAAAGGGTTCTGCTAGAGGAAGCTACGCAAAAAGCAATTGAAAAAGCAGGTGTTAAAAAAGAAGATGTTCAGTTTTTTCTTAGCGGAGATCTGATGAACCAGATTATCTCTAGCAGCTTTACAGCACGTACTTTGGGAATACCCTTTTTAGGGATATTTGGGGCGTGCTCAAGCTCTATGCAAGGATTGGCCTTGGCGGCATTAATGGTTAATAGTGGAGCAGGGGAAAAAGTACTGGCAGGTGCCTCTAGTCATAATGCAGCAGCTGAAAAACAATATCGATATCCAACGGAGTATGGTGCTCAAAAACCACCTACGGCTCAATGGACGGTTACTGGTGCTGGAGCAGCCTTGCTGGGAGCAGTAGGACAAGGTCCAAAAGTTACTTCTGCAACTATTGGAAGGGTAGTTGATATGGGTATATCAGATCCGTTTAATATGGGAGCAGCAATGGCTCCTGCAGCGGTAGACACCATTGAAGCCCATTTTAGAGATATGAAGATAGAACCTGACTACTATGATATCATTGCTACAGGGGATCTGGGTCAGATAGGTCATGATATCGCCACAGAACTATTGAAACAACACGGGTTTTACATGCCATCAGAAATCTTTACGGACTGCGGTTTACTCATATATAAAAAAGAACAACCTGTATTTGCTGGAGGCAGCGGCTGCGGGTGCTCAGCTACTGTGACCTATGGACATTTTCTTAACAGAATGAGAAAGGGAGAACTAAAACGGATCCTGGTAGTTGCAACAGGTGCTCTTTTATCACCCATGTCCTATCAGCAAAAGGAAAGTATTCCTTGTATTGCTCATGCTGTTTCAATAGAAATGTAAAAGGAAGGTGTTAATAAATTGGAAAAATTCATGTGGGCTTTTATAGTAGGGGGTGCTATCTGTGTTATTGGGCAAATACTTATGGATGTGTTTAGATTAACACCAGCACACACCATGTGTACCCTTGTTGTTACAGGTGCAATTTTAGGAGGATTGGGATTATATGAGCCCCTAATTAAATTCGCAGGAGCAGGGGCCTCCGTACCGATTAGTAGTTTTGGAAATTCATTGGTTAAGGGGGCATTGGCAGAATGGAAGAGAAATGGCGTGGTAGGTGTGTTAACAGGTATCTTTGAAGTAACTAGTGCAGGAATTTCTGCAGCCATTATATTTGCTTTTCTAAGTTCTTTGATTTTTAAACCAAAAGGATAGAAGAAAGGAGGTGATAAGAACTATGACTGTAGGAACACAACTCCAACAAGCAGTTGCAGGTGTACAAAGTGCAGCGGCTACGATGAAAACCTTTGCTTTACAAACTGAGGATCAACAGGCTAAACAGCAATTTCAGCAGCTAGCTCAAACCTTAGATGATGCGTATCAAACTTTAAAAGAAAGACAACAATACATTGAGCAGCAAGAACCTCAATACAAACAGCAATAACAAATAGAAATGGAAAAATGAGTGTCAGTAACATAGCATTTTTCCATTTTTATTTGTAAATCAGAATATACTTTCTATTTACTTTTATGGTGATGTAAAGATGAAATAGACGGTAGCAGTTGAAAAAAAATAGGCAGAAACGAAAAACCAATCAATCCTCCCAGCAGTGCAGGAAGGCCTCTGCGTTTTGCCATAGTGATTCCAATAATAGAATGAATTAAGGATAGAAAAAGTAAAATTAACCATTTGATAACTGTCATATATACTACTCCTCTCTACCAATTTTATATGTAAACTACAGGATATATAGTAGTTTTTCATTTTAGATAAGAAAATATAATCAATTTAAAAAAGACCCTAAGAGGTCTTTTTACATGAAGATGTCTAATAATAAACCACGGATATCATCTACCTTCTTTAATATATGAATACGATCCTTTTCATCTTGAAGAAATTTTTGTGTTAGATTTTCTAATTCATTATCTACTTGTCTAACGATGGAAAAAACACGATGGCGTCCTCGTCTATCTAGAAAGCTCTCTTTTGAAAATTGGTGAGAATTCCGGACAGCCACGTCTAAAAAATCTTTAACAAGTTTTTTATATTTAATAAGATCTCCCAAATATAAATTTTTATCGAACTTTTCTGTTTGTTTATCAATATCATTTAGTAGATTCGTCAATTTCTCTAAAGTAGAATCCCCTTTTAGTTCCTTAAATCGAATAGAAAAACTATCAGTGGATTCTTTTTCGGATTTTATTATATCCCGGGAATAGAGTCGACTGCTGGGACTTTGCTTATTTATATCTGCAACTTTTATACTCATTATTATCACCTCAATAACCTCAGAATTATCTATATAGTATTTCGGCAAAAAAAGAATTAAAAAATAGTCTATTTTGCATTTACTGCTATTTATAGTATAATTTATCTTGATGTTTCTTACAATATCTAGGAAGGAGACCGTTATATGAGAGATATAGAGGCCGTAATTATTAAAAAAGCCATTATACATGTATTAGATAGAAATGCAGATGCACCTATATATACTGACTTTGAACAGGAGATTAATGAAGATATTCATGAGTTTTTAGAAAAACATATTCTTAAAGCTTTACAGGATGAAGATAACAAAAAGGCAAAATTTCGTGGGGGAACAACGACTGTAAAGGATGCCTGTTTAAATGTTTTTATAGATGAAAATATTTTTGTTGAAGCTTCTAAAGTTATTGCAAATCAAATGTTTAAGGCATTGCAACAAAATAGTCAAGTATCTTCATGTGATTTAGTTGTTTGCCTATATGAGGCGCAAGAAAAAAATTATGTAGGTATATTAAAAATGGATTATAAGAAATCTTTTATACATAATTTAGAGTTCTTAGAGGATAAGCTGAAAATTTCTATCATGCCTCAGTCTATTGGTTTACCGAATATGGGACAGAGACTTCAAAAATGTGCCTTTATTAAAGAACCGAAAGAAGAAGATGATTTTGATTTAATTCTTTTAGATAAGCAAGTTTTTCAAAAAGATGAAGATGGAGAAGTCGCTCAATTTTTTTCTAGCTATTTTTTAAATTGCGAAATACTTATAGACAATAGAGATAGAACGAAAATATTTAAGAATGTAGCTGAAAAATGGACAAGGAAAAATTTAAAAGAAGATATTGATAAAGCCCAAGAATTTAGAGAAGAGGTAGTAGCCTCTCTAAAAAGTGAAGTAGAGATTGATGTGGAGAAATTTGCCATAGATGTTTTGGGTAACGATGTAGAACTCCAACAAAATTTTATTCAGCATCTAAATCAAGAAGGCCTTCCAGGGCATCATTTTGAGATTGATAAATCTTGGGTAGAAAAAAAGCTGAAACGGAGAGCGATGAAAACAGATACAGGATTGGAAATAAGGGGAGATTATGAAGATTTTGATGATAAAATGAAGTTTCAGATCCATAGAAAAGGAGATGGTACAGTAGATATTATCATTCGAAATGTAAGAAGAATTCACGAAAGATAGTAGGGAGGAATAGTATGATTCAATTTTTAGATATAAGAAAACAAAGCGTGACAACAATTGAAGACATAACCATATTTATAAATGCTCATTTTTTAACAGATTCTTCCCAAGCATGGATATTTAGCAATCGAAGAGAAGAGGAAGGTATTTGTGAAGTCTATATTCATTATATAACACCAGAGAACAATAAGAAGATGTTGATGGAACAGCCCCTTTGGAAAAAATATATTGACTTAGAATTGCCAGATAAAGCTGCGAAGCAGCAACTATTAGACCATATCGATCAACCTCTTATTCATGTTATTTTAAATGTACATCAGAAATATAAGCATATGACAAAGGATCTTGTTCCTTTTATATTTGGAATTCTGAAAAAAAACCATAATAATATTGAAGAAATACAAATAGACACATTTGTATATAAAGAGATTGTAGAGTTTGAAGG
>JBFNEZ010000073.1:0-16925 GCA_040797825.1 Thermotaleaceae bacterium
CTCAGAAACTATAATACTATCTTACTGGTTTTTACGGAGGAAATCCATGAACAGAAATCCTTATTATTTAAAACTGTTTATTGTATTATGTATTTTTTGGCTGAGTCTTACCCATAATCTGAGACCGGCCAATATAATAACAGGAATAATTGTAGTCCTAATAGCGCTCTACTTTTTCAATATTTTTTCTAAGGAAAATAAGATTACCGAGATCTATCGAGTAAATCCAATCAAGATGATATATTATTTTTTCTATTTGCTCTACGGAATGTTCAAGGCCTCCTTTTCCATTATTTATCGTATGTCAAAGGAAGCCCCCTCTCCAGCCACCATTGCAGTTCCAACAAAGCTTCAAAAAAGTACCTCTATCGCTATTTTGGCTCTATCCATCACCCTTACACCGGGAACCATCACCGTGGACTATCAAGAGGGTATTTTGTACGTACTATGTTTATACACTACTGATACCCTAGAGGAACTAATTGCAGAAGCAAAAGGGAAATATGAGGAGCTGCTTTATGACATGGAAGTAGGTTTTCTGAAAGAGAAAAAGAATAAACCAATGTATGAATAGGAGTTTGGATATGGATCTATTACATATTACCATTGTTATACTTATGAGTGCCATTGCAGTCACCAGTTTAAAGTTTATTATTGGCAAAAACTTATGGGAAAAGTTGTTGGCTCTCAATATTATTTCTTCCAAAATACTAATGTTCATTTTAATTTACGCTGTAATTCATAAAAACAGTCAGTTCATCGATCTAGCCCTATCCTATAGCATCATGAGCTTTATCGGCATCTTACTAATCACTAAATTTATGTTACGAGGAGGGAGAGAAAAATGATAGCAGCATTTTTGTTAGTACTCAGCTGGTTTTATATCCTCTGGGGCCTATATGGTTTGTATAAACTGCCTTCCATCTATTCTCGTTTTTTTGCTGCTGGGTTTATTGATACCATGGCCTTTATTACTTTAATATTCGCACTGATGCTAAAAAGCGGCCTATCGGAGTTTACCTTTCGACTTATATTGGTTTTGCTATTTATGATGATTACAACCCCTATTAGCACCCACTTGATTGTACGTTCTGCTTATTTCGGAGGAACTCCCATAAAGGAGGAAGACTCTTGAGAATCAGTATTTTTTTAGAAATCATTCTTATTTTATTGGCATTGGTTATATTAAAAACAAAGAATCTTTTAAGAGCTGTGATTTTTTTAGCAGTATTTTCTTTGGTGATATCTGTTTTATACTTTGTTTTTCAAGCTCCTGATGTTGCTTTGGCAGAGGCCGCCATTGGCAGTGCCATTTCTACCTTCTTATTTCTTATTGCTATCGAAAAGCAAAAGGAATTTTTAGTTATTTCCCATATAAACACAGATTTTCTTCATAGGGGAGATGATGATCTCCCAAGGGGAGAAGGCTATCATTTATTAAAGGATTTTTGCAGTCAGCTGGGTTTGAAAATAAAGGTAGATTTCCGTGAGGGTGGAGAAATCAAAGGAATCCTTCGAGATCGCAATGTGGATCTCATTGTGGACCAAGACCCTAAAAGTAAAAAATACCTGCTAAAAGCCAAAAAAAGCAGTCTTATTACCCATCAACTTATGAGTTTGACTCGAAATATGAATCATATCCGAATCATTGCCCTGGAGGATCGTGAAACTGATGAGTAAAAAATTATTTATCTTTTGTATTTTATTTATCCTATTATGTGCCTTTATTCTTGCTTTGCAGGATTTACCTGTCTATGTAGGAGAAGATGCAAAATCCTATTATCTTGAGAAGGGTTTTGAAGAAACAGGAGCTTCTAATCTGGTTACAGCCATTTATCTGGACTATCGCCTATTTGATTCTATATTTGAAGCTTCGCTGCTCCTAGCTGCCTCAGCGGGCATCTTGTTTCTAACTAGAAAGGAGTTATAAATGAAAACATCAGCCATTGTGCAAACCGTTTTTCGTATGCTTTTCCCTTTTGTCATTGTCTTTGGATTGTATATCATTATTCATGGAGCCGTTTCCCCTGGTGGAGGTTTTCAAGGAGGCGCAGTACTTGCTACGGCACTATTGGGCGTCTACATTATCACGGATTTACACCCTAGCGAAATCCATGTCTTTGTGCTGTTAGAAAAATTTATTTTCCTGGCTTTGGTGTTTATTACTTGTATCAGTTTTTTTACCCGGGGAGTCCCCTTTACCAACTTTGTCCATATATCTGCTTCTATTGGTATGAAACGAATTTTCTTAGCTCTTTTGAATATTCTTATTGGCATGAAAGTAGCTTTGGGCTTTTCTATTATATTTTCAACCTTTTATGAGGAGGGTAAAAATGATTGACCAAATACTTTGCTTTTTCCTATTGCTCATTGGGGTATACGGTCTGTGTACACAAAAGAATATTATCAAATCCATTATTTTTTTAAATATTGCTGAGGTTTCCATTATTCTACTGATTTTAAGTTTTTCCAGTGCTCCTGGAATGGAAGTACCCATTTTGCCTGGCAACAGAGCAAATATGGTGGATCCCCTTCCCCAAGCCCTCATGATCACTACCATCGTTGTCGGCCTGACCATAACAGCCCTGGCTCTGATGTTGGCCATTAAGCTTTTTCATTATTACGGTACCCTTGATTGGAATGAAATATTAGAAAGGTAAGATGATGTCTATGAATCTAATCCCTATATTGTTTATTTTTCTTCCTTTTCTATCGGGAATTATTATCTTTGTTTTCAAACACAAAACCTTAAATTACATGGCCTTGGCCGTACAATTCGGTCTCGTTTTTTTAATTTTTCGCTATTTCCCCTTTGTACACCACCTAGGACGTCATGATGTAGTATTAGGGGGCTGGCCTTCCCTTGTGGGGATCGCTCTATTCAATGACAAAATATCCTTGGCTTTTATTGCCCTGGGAATTATCATGTGGACCATTTGTCTAATTTATGATTGGAGCTATCGAAAAACCGATTCCTCTTTTCTGTTTTTTCTATTGCTTTTAGAAGGAATCTTTTTCGGAGTCATACAAACTCGAGATTTTTATACCTTATTTCTATTTATTGAAATCAGCACCATTTTATCTACTATTTTGGTAGCCTATAAAAAGGATGGTTATTCTCTCCGAGCCGCCCTCTATTATCTGCTCTTTAATTCTGTGGGCATGTTGTTGTTTCTATTGGGTGTTTTTATACTTTACCGCTTAACGGGAACCTTAAATATGGATTTGATCGCAGAAAGGATTCAGCCTCTTCGGAACCTTTTTTCTTTCCATCTGGCAATCATTTTTATTTTAACTGCTGCCGGTGTAAAATCTGCCTTTTTCCCCGTATACAACTGGCTCCCAAAAGCCCACGGTGCCGCACCCGCTTCTATCTCAGCCCTTCTATCAGGACTTTTAGTTAAAAGTGGCGTATATGTTTTTTTTAGAGTGAATCAAACCTTTGAACTACAGGAATATTACCAATTTTTCTTGATCATAGGCTTTATTACTGCTCTCAGTGGGGTATGTTTCGCCATCTCTCAAAATGATATCAAGCAAATACTAGCCTTTTCTTCCGTTTCCCAGGTAGGATTGATTATTATGGGATTAAGCTATATGGATACTGAAATCTACTACGGTGGTTTAATCCATCTGATCAATCATGCTTTTTCTAAGGCTTTGCTCTTTCTTGGTGTAGGTGTCATTATTAATAAATATAATGAACGGAATGTTACCCACATAAGGGGTGTATTTGCCAATTTTCCATCCGTCTCTGCTCTTATGATTGTAGCCATGCTTTCCATTACTGGTGCCCCTTTTTTTAATGGTTTTATTGGAAAATCCCTCATTGCCTACGGATTTACCGATAATAAACTTTTCTCTCTATTGATTTATTTCGTGAATATCGGAACTGCTGCAGCCTATATAAAAATGGCCCAAATTTTCTTTGGAAAACACCAGGGCCATCGAGGGAAAGATTTTCATAATGTTTTTGCCATGTCCATTCTTGCCTTTTTATGTATCATTTTTGGCATATTGTACATTGATATTTTTTCCTTCTTGTTTGGCATTGATATCTCTTATATAACCTTACTCCATATTGAAAAATGGATATCTTACTTTGTGCTGCTTCTCCTAGGTTATTTGATAAATCGCCTCTTTGTACAAAAAGAGGCAGCTTTCCTAACCCATATGCGCCATTTTTCTCTTTCCTTCGAAAACTCGAACATTTTATTTGTTTGCTTTATCAGTATCATGCTGCTGTGGCATTTTACCATAATCAAGGGTTATCTTCTATAATCTTTCCGAATAAAAATGAGATTTATCAAAGCTGCAGTTTTGATAAATCTCATTTTTATTGTTTTCTATTTTATTCATTAGCTTGGTCCTATATATAGTCTCCTTCCAGAATATTCATTTCCTTTATTCTTATCTTTCCTTTTTCTGTAGTAACCTTTAAGGTTTCAACCTCACCGTCCAATTGATATACAATTTTCAGAGTATTGCTGTCAATCATAGATAATTCTAAGGCCTCTAGACCCTCTGTTTTTGCAAATTCCTCTTGTATTCTATGCCTAAGGTGCTTTACCATAAATATATCAAAATCCTTCTCTTCTCCCAGATGATTTGAAATGAATTGCCCTAACCGATGATTAATGATCTTGATATTTCGAATTAAAAAATCCCGTTTCAAATTTTCTATAGTAACAAAGATCACAAAGGTGACCATCGCTGCAATAAGAATTGCATTTGTCATATCCATCCCACCTTTTCCTTTTATTTTTTCTTTATACCCCATCATCAATCAGGAAAACATTTTCTTCGCTGAAAATATTTTTTATTTTGGAACAGGAACTCTTAAATATATATAGAATTCTATTTGGTAACATTTTTCTCCCATAGCTGGGTACTATCCATTATTCATTTGGGCATATATATAATATATTTCTTTTCAATACTGGGAGGTTCTTATGAAGACAATAGCGGCTTTTTTTGATATTGACGGTACATTATATCGTGATTCTCTTATGGTGGAACATTTCAAGAAGTTAATGAAGTATGAGGTTATTGATGCAGCCCTTTGGCATCGTAATGCAAAACAAACCTATCAAAATTGGGATAAACGTCAAGGCAACTATGATGACTATCTCCTGGAAATCGCTGATATCTATATCCAGTCGATGAAGGGTCTGAACAGCCGACAGATGGAATTTATCACCGATCAAGTCATCCATCAAAAAGGAGATCGGGTCTATCGCTACACCCGAGCTCGTATTGCTTGGCACCGATGTCATCAGCATAAAATCCTTTTCATTTCAGGAAGTCCCTCTTATCTCGTATCTAAAATGGCTGAAAAATATGAGGTTGAAGATTATAGGGGCACAGAATACCTAACGGACGAGGCTGGAAATTATACTGGAGAGATTATACAAATGTGGGATTCTGAGAATAAGCACAAAGCTATATTAGAATTTGTAGATAGATATGATATTGATCTGGAAAAAAGCTATTCTTATGGAGATACCAATGGAGATCTGTCTATGTTAGCCATGGTGGGCCATCCCATCGCTATCAATCCTACAAAGGAGCTGCTGCAAAACATTCAGTTGGATGAAAATCTAAGAAAAAAAGCTGCCATCATTGTTGAACGAAAAGATGTTATTTATAAGTTGGATGCCAATGTCCCCTTTCTTTAGAAGCTCTGGGATACCAAGTAAATATCATCAAAAAGGCTCTCCCTTAAATTTCATAGGGAGAGCCTTTTTTAGTGGGGATACTGTTGCTTTTTTGAGTCTATATATTTTTGCCTGCATTCCCAGGAACAAAAATAATGAATCTTTTCTTCTTCTACCACTTGAAAGGCTTTGTGCTTGGGCACAAAGGTACCACAATGAATATCCTCCACCATTTCAATGGCTGCTGCCTTATCGATTTCTTCTTTCTGGATACTTGCTTCTTTATTCATTTCCTCTTCCATAGCCTTTGCCTTGTCTCTCCGAATACCGGACAGTATCTTCATAGCACCACCTGCAATTCGAACCAGAACAAGGCATATCATCATGGACCATAGAAATTCACCTATCATACCCATTTGCTGTACCTCCTCTTCTCCCAAGCTTTTTATTGTAAAGCCCTTAATATAAAATCTACCCAAGGCATCGGGGAAATCTCTTCAAATTTCATTTCTTTATTGCGACTTTCTTTTTCATAGTAGGCAAAGAGAGAACCTATGATGGCCAATACTGCCACTCCCTTATCGGTATCTTCTCGCACCTCTCCCAGGGCAATACCCTGCTCGATCATTTCTTCTAATGAACTGAAGGCATGATCTCTTTGCTCTAATACCCAACATCTCATTTCCTTGGACATAAGCTTCGATTCTTTTGGCATAATCTCGCTCATGCCGATGTGTTCTTCTAAAAACTTTCCATGGCTTTGGGCCAATGCCAGTAATTTGTCTCTAATATGACTTTCATTGGTAGCAATCTCTTGAAGGGACTGGCCATACCTTTCTACTCCGTGCCTAAACATCTGCTGGAAAAGATCCTGCTTACTGGAAAAATACTGATAGATGGTACCCTTTGCAATCCCTGCCTCCATTGCAATGTCCTCTATTTTCGCATTGTGATACCCTTTCTTTGAAAAAATATGGAGGGCAGCTTGCAGTATATCCATTCGCCGGTCTTTTATTACTGTCATAGCTTTCCTTTCCCTCCTATACACTTACTGGCTTTTTCTTGAGTATTTTTCGTTTTATGAAAGCAGCAAAATCATCGAACATGGTATACAATACGGGTACAAAGACCAATGTCAACAGGGTAGATAGGGCCAATCCGCCAATTACTACTGTAGCCATCGGTGCCTGTGTTTCTGCCCCTTCACCAATACCAATTGCCAATGGCAGCAGCCCCAATATGGTTGTCAGTGTCGTCATCAAGATAGGTCTCAGACGAATAGGTCCTGCATTGACAATCGCATCGTTTCTTTCTTCGCCTTCACTTCTTCGGGTATTGATGTAGTCCACCAATACAATGGCGTTATTTACAACAATCCCTGCTAGCATGATAACACCTATAAGGGCTGTTACACTTAAAGCTCTCCCTGTAATGAACAAGCCTAGAGCACCTCCAGAAACCGCCAAGGGTACAGAGAACATAACTGTAAATGGATGGATTAAGGATTCAAACTGAGAAGCCATAACCATATACATAATCAGAATGGCAAGACCTAATGCCAGCAATAAATTCTTAAAAGCATCTATCATTTCCTGGTTTTCTCCGCCAAGTTCGTAGGTGTATCCGCTAGGCATTTGATATTCAGCTAGCTTCATCTGAATGTCCCGGCTAATGCTTCCTAAATCTCTTCCAAAGATCTGGCTGGTTACCTGGATAATCCGTACTTGGTTTTCTCGGCTAATAGAAATAGGACCTTGGACTACATTTATTTGAGCCACTTGATTTAAGGGTACACTTCCTCTACTGGAAGGAACAGATATCTGTCCAAGATTGGAAAGACTTTCTTGAAAAATAGGATCTCCTTTAATGACTACATCAATTTCTTCACCATTAATTCTGTATTGAGTAGCAGTCTGTCCTGCTACCGTTCCCTTCACCGCAGATGCAATTTGGGCAGCAGTCAATCCAAACTGAGCTGCCGTATCTCTATTGACCATGATTTCCACTTCTGGAATTCCTTCTTCTAAGCTATTTTTCACCTCTCGTGTTCCTTCTACAGACATCACTATGTGCTTGATGTCATCACCGATTTTTTTAAGGGTCTCCAGATCATCTCCCTTAATTTTAATATTTACAGGAGATCCACCGCCAAAGGACATAGAGCTGGATGCACTTACTCCTATTTTGGCCCCTGGGATATCCTTTAACATTGCTCTTACCTGATCGGCTATCTCTATGGTTTGACGTTCCCTCTGATCCATTTTCTTCAACACCACATTGATAGAGGAATTATTGGATCCGCCTCCTCTGAAGGAATTTCCAGAGGAGCCAACATTTGAGAATATAGTCTCTACTTCCTCGATTCCCTCCAGCATGCCTTCTATTCTTGTAGTCAATTCATCCACATTTTCTAGTTCATATCCATTTGGCATCTCTATAGAAATCGAGAACTGACCTTCATCGCTGGCCGGCATAAACTCCATCCCTACCGCCGCAATGGAAGCCATACTGCCTACAAAAACAGCTAATGCAACAAAAACCGTAGTTTTTCTTCGATTCAAGGCCCCTGCCAATAAGCGTTTATAGCCATTTTCTATTTTTGCAAATCCCTTGTCAAAGGCATCATAAAAAAAGTTGAATAATTTGAATCTCCCCTGGCGACCCTTTCCTTCAGCTACATCTATTTTCAGCAATTTTGAAGACAGCATTGGTACCAAGGTCAAGGAGATTACAAGGGAAGCTCCTAGAGACATGGCTACCGTCAATGATAACTCTTTAAACAAGATAGAAACAAGCCCCTCCACAAAGGCAATGGGCAGGAATACAGCTACGGTTGTTAATGTGGAGGCAACAACAGCCATTCCAACCTCCTGGCCACCTTTTACTGCCGCATCTATTTTTGAGTGTCCCATCTGCCGATATCGATATATGTTCTCCAAAACAACGATGGAGTTATCCACCAACATCCCAACCCCTAAAGACAGTCCTCCTAAGGTCATCATGTTGATAGTAATCTTATTAAAGAAGAGAAGAATAAAGGTTGCGATAACAGAAATCGGTATGGCTACACCGATAATAAAGGTAGTTCTTAGATTTCGTAAGAACATATAAAGAACCAAAACTGCTAGAATTCCTCCCGTCAGTGCACTATGGCTTACGTTGCCGATAGCATCTTTGATATAGGTGGATTGATCCATTACTGTCACAATATCCACATCGGGAAATTCCTTTTTCAATTTTTCTATCTCATCGGCTATTTTGTTTGCCACATTTACTGTATTTGTACCCGATTGCTTCTGCATGGATACATTGATGCTTCTCTTTCCGTTGGTTCTTGAGATAGATGTTTCATCCTTGTAATTCATCGTAACCGTTGCAATATCCTCTAAGAGCACTTGAGCACCGCCTGGCACAGAGATAGGAAGCTTTTGGATTGCTTCTAGAGATTTAAATTCACCAGTGGTTCGGATGGTTAATTTCTGTGCTCCCGTTTTTACTTCACCTGTAGGAGCACTATAGTTCTCAGTTCTCAACACCTGGGCAAGCTGATCTACAGTAAGACCATATCCCTTTAACTTTTCTTGATTGATGGCAATTTCTATTTGGTCGGTGTATCCACCTGTTACACTGACAGATGCAACTCCAGGCAATCTTTCCAACCTTGGTTTCACCGTATCCTCTGCAAAGGATTGGAGCTTCGCCAAGTCTTCTCCATCGGTCAAGGCCAATTGAACAATTGGCTGGGCATTTGGATCGATTTTCATTACCATTGGTGTACTGGCATCACTAGGAAGCCGCCCCTTCACCATATCTACCTTTTCTCGTATTTCTAAGGCCACATTATCCATATCTGTTCCAAAATCAAATTGGGCAATAATTAAGGAACTTCCTTCCGTGGATCTGGATTGAAGGGTGTCTATCCCACTGACAGTAGCCACAGCATTCTCTAAGGGCTTTGTAATCAATTCTTCGATTTCTTGAGGCCCAACACCACTATAGGAAGTAGAAACGATAGCTACTGGAATTTCTATATTTGGCATTAAATCGATGGGTATTCTGGTTAATGAGATAACGCCGAGGACGACCACGATCAAGGTCATCATAACGATAGTAACGGGTCTTCTAACAGAAAAACTGGATAGATTCATTATTGATCACTCCCTACAACTTTGACAATTGATCCTTCTTCTACATAATGCTGTCCCTTAACGATAACCTCATCTCCTGGTTTTAGACCCTCAAGAATCTCCACGAAGGTTCCAGTATCTAAGCCTTTCCTTACTTCCCTTTCCACAGCTTTTCCATCCTCTACAACATAGGCTAGGCTCTTTTCTCCTCTTTGAACAATGGTTTCTCCTCTAACAGCAATTACATTCTGCTTCACCTGACTATTTAGCTGTATTTTAGCAAACATCCCCGGCTTGATTCTTTGTTCTTTATTTTCAATATAAACCTGTACAGTATATTGATTGGTTGTTGCATTTGCAATTGGACTGATGGTTTCTACCTTTCCTTTATACTTCTCCTCTGAAGCCGAAGCAATTACAATATCTACCGTTTGACCTACCTTTACATCGTTGATCATATTCTCAGGTACATCAATTTTTACAAAGAGCCTGCTCATATCCACAATCACTACGGCCGGTTGCGCTGTAGATGCCATTTCACCTATTTCAATATTCACTGCTGAGACCGTGCCGCTAATAGGAGCCGTCACCGATGCATCCTTGAAACTATCCATGGCTTGCTGCAATACTAGTTCTGCCTGCTCAATTTGAATTCGAGCTGTTTCTAAGGGTTTCTCAGATGCCGCTAAAACAGCCTGCTCATATTGACTTAGAGACATAGCCCCTTGTTCATAGAGCTGTCTTGTTCTTTCTAAACTTACCTTTGCATTTTCTACTTGCTCCTCTGTTCGGGCATAATTTGCTTTGGCAGAGGCAAGAGATATCTGTGCTTGATCCACTTGTTTTTGAATATCTTCTTTATTCATTACAAAAAGGGTAGTTCCCTGACTCACATTGGAGCCTACTTTTACTTGTACACTGGTAACCTTTCCAGGGGTTTTTGGGACTACACTGACCTCTCTGTTGGCTTCTACCTTTCCACTAAAACTCACTTCAGTGGCGATAGTCTTAAGTTCTACCTTTTCTGTTTCTACTGGAGTATAGTTTAGCTCTTCTGCTGCCGGGGCATCTGCATCGACTACCTTCTGTTTTGCGCATCCTGTAGCAAAGCTCATCAATAGTACAGATGCCAATATCATTGCGACAATTTTCCTTTTCATTTTTTCCCTCCACCTTATTTATTAGAATTTGTTTGCCAGCCATTATTTTACAGGAAGACAGAGAATCCATCCTTAGGCACATCCTTATTCTAAAGGACTTATCTCTACTGATGGTATTTTTCTATTTGCTCTTTTCAGTAACTTGTTTGAACTGACTGGTCAGTCATAAATCTTATTATAGCAATTTTGATTTTTATTGTAAATACATTAATTAGTATATATTGTCTTTATAAACTCTTCATAAAGGAATTCTTAAAATTTTATTAAAATATATTTTTAATCATGCCTCTAGCTAATCTATTTTTTTAAAACCTTGTTTCATAAAAGATTTCCTCTTCATCAGCTAGGAGGATTCTCTCCATTCTATACCGAATACTACCTTTCTATACTTTTAATTAAAGGAGAGAAAACATGAAGGATTCTATCTATGGTACATTGTTGCAGTTAACCGCTTGTCCCAGCATCACAGAATCTGAAGAAGAACGGGACATGGCAAAAATAATCTATGGAATGCTCCAAACTATTCCTTATTTTCAAGCTCATCCTGAACATTTGCTGCTCCATAGGATCGATAAAGATAATTTATATGCTGTTATGGCCCTTTTGAAGCATCCTGTTCCAAAGAAAAAAACGGCTATCCTTATCAGTCACTTTGATGTGGTAGGCGTGGAAGAGTATGGATTTTTAAAAGAATATGCCTTTGATCCAGAGACCTATACCCATAAGCTGAAAGATATCCATCTACCTGAGGAGGCACAAAAAGATCTTCATAGCGGTGAATGGCTCTTTGGCCGCGGTACCATGGATATGAAGTGTGGTCTTGCTATCCATATGGAGCTCCTCCAGTATTATTCAGGTCACTTTGATGCCTTAGACTGCAACCTTCTTCTCCTTACAGTCCCTGATGAAGAGGGGAACTCTAAGGGGATGTTAGGCTGTGGAGAAAAGTTGGTAGAGTGGGCAAATATCTTTGAGCTAGATTTTCATATTCTCATCAATTCAGAACCTATTTTTCCTTTATACGAAGGCGATACCCGTAAACATATCTATACAGGTTCAGTAGGAAAGCTGCTCCCTATGTTTTTTTGTGTTGGAAAAGAAACCCATGTAGGAGAGCCTTATGGCGGCTTCAATCCCCATATCCTACTTTCAGAAATCCACAAACAATTAGAGGTAAATCCAAAATACTGTGAAAAACACCATGATTTTGTATGCCCTCCACCTACCTGCTTAAAACAAAAGGATTTAAAAGAGTCTTATTCTGTACAAATTCCTCGAACCGCTGTGGCCTATTACAACTGGATACTATTAAAGGATGATCCCCAAACCGTCCTCAAAAAAATGACACAAATTGCAGAGGCTTCTGTTAAAAGGGTTCTATCGGAAAGAAAGGAGCGCATAGAACATTTCCAAGCCCTATCCTCCTATGCTGTGGCAGACCAAAGCTGGAATATTGTCATTAAAACCTTTGAAGAAATATATGATAGGGTATTGGATACCCATGGTCAAAGCTTTCAAAACCACCTGAACCATAAAATCTCTCAATGGATAAAGGAGAATATACTAGACAGCCGAGAGCTGACTATCAAAATTGTAGATGAGGTATGCAGCTATTATCCAGATAAAAATCCACTTGTTGTTCTTCTTTTTGCGCCCCCCTATTACCCCAGCGCATGGAATCAAGGCAACAGCGAAAAGGAATGTACGGCCTTAAAAGCAGCTAAAAATTTAGTGGATTATAGCCAGAATACCTTGGATACAACTTTATCGATTTCTCCTTTTTTTCCTGGGCTGTCGGATAGCAGCTATTTTGGAATTAAAAAAGGAACAAAAATTGCAGATGCCTTAATGCCAAATATGCCTGTATGGAATCGGACCTACCAACTCCCCTTAGAAGCCTTAGAACAGCTAGATATCCCCGTTATCAATATTAGCACCTTTGGAAAGGATGCCCATAAATATACAGAACGCCTTCATCTTCCTTTCTCACTAGAAATTACGCCCAAAATGATTATGTATTATTTAGAAAATTTGTAATCTTGTATTCTCTTTACGCCTACTGTCAGACCTTAAAACGAGAAAAAAGACAGGTTATCTGTCTTTTTTCTCGTTTTTGATTATATAGGTCCTCAATAGGCGCCATAGCTCATCTATTTCATGAAAGCATTTCAATTGATACATCCAAACTGCAGGCATAGAGGAATATCCATAATAAGCCCCTGCCATTCCCCCTGTTACTGCTCCAATGGTATCTGCATCTCCACCCATATTGACAGCCATTACAACTGCATCATGATAGTCCTTGGTGTGAAGCAGTGCATATAGGGAACATCGAAGGGTATCTACAGCAAAACCTGTTGGCTTTAGATCTTTATAAATTAAATTCTTATCAAGGCAATCCCTATAACGATGATGTGTATCATATTTATCCAATGCTTTTTTGATTCCTTCTTCCAGAGTCCTTTCTTGCAAGAACTCCCAAATGATATGATTTTTGATACAACAAGCTTCTATTCCCACTGGATCGATATGGGTCATGCGAGATTGTTTTATGGTAATTTCTATCATCTTTTCGTAGTTATCCCTATAAAAAAAAGCAATAGGCCCACAGCGCATAAGGGCACCATTTCCTGCTGATTTGCCGTGACTCGCTCTATGGGCAAGCTCTCCTGCCTTTAACCAATCGTACTCAGCAAGATAGGCCTTAAGTGCATGTTCAGTAGTACTACCGATGGCCTTTGGCTTTGATGCATACCAATCTAGAAAGTGTTTTCCGATTTCTTCTATTGGATCATCGGGATTATCCAGTATACCCTTTATAATACATAGCATCATAGCCGTATCATCAGTGGTCTCTCCAGGTTCCAGCTCCAGCCATCCTCCACCAAGCATCTGCTCTACAAGGCCATACTCCCAACGTATATCTTCCTGCTTCATAAACTCCAAAGGGCCTCCTAAAGCATCTCCCAGAGCAACTCCAAATATCACACCTTTTATTCTATCTTCCAAATCCATAGATTCCTCCCGCATGCTGCAATCAAACATATATTATCTATTATATATCAATACTCTTATTTTGAATATGGTGCTTCAGTCCTTGATAAGCATTCTATAGGCTGCTTTAAATTTTCCATGATCTCCTTTTACACATTTGCTGCAGTATATTTTTTTATGAATCCTTCGAAAACTCTTATAGATTGCTCCACAATGCTGACACTGATATTGATACTGGTAGATTCCTTCATTATATTTTGCCACAATACAATTGCTTTTAAATATATCTTGTAAAGTTTCTTTGAATCCTTTCCCATGACCGTGTTTTAACTGTCCCTTTCTATAAAGATAATAATGGGTCAATTCATGCTTCAATATATCTATTAGTTCCTCTTCTCCAAACTTTTCAATATATAGGCGATTGACTTGAATAGATCCAGTATTCTTTAAAGGATCAAAACGAATGTTTGCACCAGAGGTTTTTAATCGATTAGACCACGCCACCTTTCCAATATATTCTTCTCCTGTATAATACTGATATATACTTTTTGCCAGTGATAGTAAATCAATGGCCTCCAGTTTATTTTTTCCTTTTATTTCACGATAAAGCATTTCTATAAAAACCTCCTGTCTATCCATTTTTTCTCTCCTTTCCAGCCTGGTATGTTTCTTTTAAGCTTGTGCATAATACTATTATAAGGATAATTTTATTCAAGAGAAATAGTTGTTTCAATCTATGAAGGAGGGCTTAAATGACAAGAAAAACGAAAAAAGGAATCGTGGGAAAAAAAGAGCCTACTTCTCTAGAAAAGGAAAAAGTAGGTGCCGGGATCAGTTTTACACAGGAGCATGTATATGATGGTGACGAAATTGAATCCCTTGTTGCAAAAAAGGAGAAAGAACAAAATCTAGAATAAATATTTTAAAAAAAGCGGGCACCTTTGCAGGTGCCCAATTCCATAGCAGTTTCCGAACTTGAAAGAAAGGAGTAGTTTCTTTCATACTAAAGGATATTCTACAGTCCTATGCTAAATCCTTCTAGATTTTGAAAATACTCAGAATATTTTTAATGCCTCTGGAGGTAATCCTATGGAACAGCCAATGGTTCACAATTATAAGATGTTTTTTCTTCATCCATTTATCTATGAAGATCTACGCCACCTCCAAATCCTCAAATCTTTATTGTTTCACCAAAGTCAATGGCAATTAAAGGTGTATAGACAGGGTTGTGAAGCCCATCGTCTTCGCACAGAATATTTTCTACCTCATATTATCAAGTTTCTATTTCCCACCATGTACTGCAAAACTATGGAATATAATAAAATTGAACAAAGGGACATAAGAGTCCTTCAAGAATTAACTAGTTTAGATTTTTCTTTAAAGGAATCCAATTTGGAAAAATATAAGCATTTTTCTTTAAAAAACCAGGATTCTATCTATGACCTAACCTTTGAAAATATCAATTTGAAGATATTCCATGGAGGCGTTGGATTTCTTTTCTTTCAGGTGGCTATCCATCAGGAATCCTTAACCCTTAATGACATTATTATGGTCAATCAGTTAATGCGTCCCATTCATCCCCTTTATCAAGGTTTTTCCATGCCTGTTTTAACTTTTCATGAAACCTTAGCACCAATTGCTATGAGAGATTTGTTGGAAATTCTTTTAAGTGAAATACATGAAGTCAATGGTTATCCCAATACCTATAATATCTATATGGATCGCCTCCTCCCCTATACCTATGTATGTTTAAAAAAGACCTCTTTAAAAAATACTCAAATTTATCAGCGTTTGGATTTGTTAGAGGCCCTTCGAAGTCTCAATTTATATAATCCCAATAAAGATAGCTCCTATGTTCTTTCTCACCAAGAACAGGAAAAAATTTACTATTTCAGGCACAAATCCTCTGCCTATGGCTTTAGCAAAGAAGGGGGTGTACTGCTTGCTATAGATAAGGATTCTTCTGACGAAGTAATTTTACCCAACACAGAAAATGCCTATATTCCAAGCTATTTTTCCACTTATTATTTAGATATGCTTATATTGGCTCTCTACCAGCGGATCTCACTCATCAACTATTGTCGCAAGTTAAGTATGATTAAATCTATTCTGAATGATAAAAATCAAATTGAACGTATTCGCTTTGATATACTAAAATTTACGAATACCGCTTGGTTTACACAAATCACCAACTCAGAACTGGGTATGGGTATTTGGAAACATTGGTTTATGCTCTTCGAAAATGAAGTTCTTTATGGAGAAGTAAAACAGGGTCTAGATGAATTGGATGACTTTTTAGAGAGTAAACGTCAAAATCGCTTTTCTTTAAAGCTGGGTATCGTAACTGCGCTTACCATTCCCCCCACCCTAATTTTTGGCTATGTGGGAAATCGATTTGACGAAATTCGCTTTATTGATTTGATACATCCTCGATTTGTCATCAGCTCTTTTTTAATATTTATAGGTATGGTAGGATTATTGTTCCTAGTAGATCGTTTTTATAGTAGGCCTTACAAATAGAATATATATATTAAAAATGTAAATACTATTAAACAAGTAGATAGATTTCCTTATAAAACCTATACAGGGATGATGTATTGCTATGAACAATAATGCTATAAGTTTTTTCAGAATAAAGGAGCGATGCATATGAAAATCTTCAGAATGAAAATCATCACCCTGCTTGCCATGAGTATTATTGCCAGTGGTGGTGCCATTAAAGCCTATCACCACAACGACTATAAAGATTGGGTATATTTATCTCCACAGGTTTTTATTGCTCTTGAGAAGCCTGCTGCTTATTAATTACTTTATTATATATTGCTCATCATTCCAATCTTCCTCGACAGCTCGGGAAATTCTCATACATTTATATAAAAATAAAAATATCCTAGAATATCAATCCTAGGATATTTTTATTTTTGATTCATACATTCTACAAAAGTCTTTTTCACAACCATACCATGTAATCTATCCTAGGAAAGAGG
>JBFNEZ010000074.1:0-16441 GCA_040797825.1 Thermotaleaceae bacterium
CCTTAGTACAACAGGGGATGCCTCCCCTACAACCCCTATTTTTTACATAATTAGAAAAATAGAACATTCCTAATCAAACAAAAAACTAGCCTTTTTCTGAGCCTAGGCTAGTTTTTTACTGTATGCTTCCCATTTGTTCACGATATTGTGTAGGTGTTATCCCTTCTACTTTTTTAAATACTTTACTAAAATAATTAGGTTCATGAAAACCCAGATCCAAGGCTATATTAATCACAGGCAAATTTGTGTGAAGTAATAAATTTTTGGCTTTCTCTACTTTTTTCTTTGTGACATATTCTATAAAATTAATACCTATTTGTTTTTTAAATAATTTACTTAGATAAAAGGAACTTAATCCAACATGTTTTGCAACTTCATCTAAGGTAATTCCTTTTTGTAGATTATTGTCAATATATTGAATTGCTAATTCTAATTCTCTAGTAGGTTTAATATCTTTTTCTCCTAGAATAATTTCATTTATATCATCAGTTAGGCGCATTACCCAAGTGGTAATATTGTGAATCCCCTTCTGTAGACTCAACTCATAAGTGGATTCAAACTGGAGTCTGATTAATTTTTCAGAATTCCTACTAATCCTATGGGATGTTTTAAAAATTTGAGTAACCAATTGAATAATTCTCGTGCGAAAAGAGTCAATATTCGACTGTTCTTCATTTGCAATTTCAGTGAGCAAATGGGCCAGTTTTCTTTTAAAGTCTTGATAATCTCCATTGTGCAGTAGTTCAAGGGTTTTCTCCTCTTGTTCTACTAGATGATGTATTTTTGATTTTTGCATATGTCTTTTTATCGCTGCAATAATTTCTTCAGGTCTGGCAGGCTTTAGTATGTAATCATCAGCACCTGCTTTGATAGCCTTTTGTGCCAAAGAAAATTCATCATACGCAGTTAGGATAATCACCACTGTATTTGGATTATCTTTTTTTATTATTTCTGTAGCTTTTATACCATCAATACCTGGCATTTTTATATCCATGAAAATCACAGTGGGCTTGTACTTTTGACTTAACTCTACTGCTTCTCTGCCAAAGCCAGCTTCCCCTACGATTTCTGCATCTTTCATTCCTTGTCGTATAATAATCTTAAGGGCTTCACGTTCTAAATATTCATCATCTGCCAAAAGTATTTTGCACATGAATCAACCTCCTTATTTATCGTCTTGGTATGGTTATTTGTACTTTTGTTCCTACATCGAGATTGCTTTCAATATGAACACCATATTCTTCACCATAATAATAAACAAGTCGCTGATGGACATTGGTAATTCCTATACCAATGGATGTATTATTGGGTAGAACCCTATCCATATTCTTCAAAATTCCTACAAGCTTTTTATGACTTATTCCAACACCATCATCATAAATAGAAATAACCACATCTTTATCCGCAGGGATACAGTCAACTTGCACCATTCCACCAGCTTCTTTTGTTTCTAGGCCATGATTGATAGCATTTTCAATAATTGGCTGCAAAGTCATAAAGGGTATCTGTACATCTTTGATTTCATCACACATATTAATACAAAATCTGATTCTGCTGCCAAATCGTATACTCTGAATTTTTAGATATCTCTCAATATGTAAAATCTCATCAGAAAGTGTAACCATCTTGTTAAAATTTTTCAGGCTATATCTTAACATTTCAGATAATAAAAAAACAGTTTCCTGGGTTCTGTCAGCCCTTTCAATTAACGCCAATCTTCCAATTGTATTTAGAGCATTGAATAAAAAGTGAGGATTAATTTGAGATTGCAGTGTCTTTAATTCTAAATCCTTCAACACCTTTTCTAACTCAACCCTTGTCTTCGTTTCTTCCATTAACTTAATATTTTTATTATGCAACTCCTGCTGGACAATATTAATAATTCCTTTCTCAACAATATAATTGGCAACAAGAAACATCATTTCAGCAGCAGCTACAATTTTATCAAAAGGAATTTTTACGATTTCATTATAAGCCTCCAGGATTTCTTGATTTTGCTCCCAACCTTCGACTTTTTTAACGATTGTATCAAGGGTCATCAATTTGCTTTCTTCAATTAATATTTGTCCAGCCATAATAGACCCTAAAAATTGTCCTTGAACAACTATAGGAGCTGCAAAATCTACTAGACCTGTATGACATCTATAAATAGCTGGTTTTCCCGTCCTTGCTGCTTCCAATCCTCCATGGGCATCGGATTGTTCACAAACTTCTCTACATTTATCATTTTGTCGAATTAATTTGCAAAAACGTGAAAAATTACTATATTGAGTAACTGGCTTTCCTTGATAATCCACTGTCACAGCAGCAAATCCAGTTGCCTCTGCAAATCGATCCTGTATTTCTTGTAAAATTTTAACATTGATAACATCCCTGAGATGAAAAATATTTTGCATACGTTTTCCTCCTAGAGATATCTATTTTAACTATTTATTTTAAATTCTATTATATTTTTTAAATTCCTTCAAAATATTCAATTATTTTGTATATAGATCTGTTTTATATAAAAAGAATTTCATTGGGAATAATATTTGGGTAGAAAATATTGCTCAAGCAAGGTATAAAATATAGAAAGGAAATCAAAAATGAATGATGAACAACGCCTCACTATAGGTAAAAGGACCTCCTGGACAAACATCATTGGTAATATTTTTTTAACATCATTAAAGGCCATAGTCGGTTATATCTCTGGTAGTACTGCAATGGTAGCAGATGCTTTCCACTCTGGCACTGACATCGTGGCTACCACAATTGTGCTTCATGGAATTAAAATTTCTCATCTTCCTCCTGATGAAAAGCATCACTACGGCCATGGAAAAGCAGAATCAATTGTATCCAAATTGATTGCAATATTATTGATTGCTACTGCCTTAGGAATAGGTTTATCTGCTTTGAATTTTTTAAGAGACCCTGCATTAGAACCTCCAAGTACAATCGCAATTTGGACTGCTCTTTTATCCATCGTTTTTAAAGAAGGTATGTTTCGCTATACAATTGGAATCGGAAGAAAAATTAGCAGTCAAGCATTGATTGCTGATGCTTGGCATCATAGAACAGATGCCTTTTCTTCCGTTGCTGCATTAATTGGTATTTCTGGTGCAATACTCGGCTATCCAATACTAGATCCCCTGGCAGGTATCGTAGTCGCCATTATGATCATAAAAGCTGCTATATCCATCTATTTAGAGGCAATTCATCAACTCATGGATACTGCTCCTCCTCAGAAAATAATAGATAAAATAGAATCTGCTTCCCTGTCTATAAATGGTGTCCGAGCTATTCATCAAATTAAGGCAAGAAAATATGGTCTTCAAACCTTAGTAGACATGAAAATATGTGTAGATCCATTTCTTACAGTAGAAGAAGGACACCATCTTGCTGGGTTAGCTAAACAGGCTATCTTGGAACAAGTTCCAGATATTAAAGATGTATTTATTCATGTGAATCCATGCTCAGAACAAGATTATGAAAACTGCAAAAACTGCACCCATTGGCAAAAAGGATAAATATTTTATCCTTTTTTTATATGCAAATTTATAAAAAGAATTTCCTTTTTCGATTTGATATAGATAAACTGAAGTGTTAAGATTAATTTATGAATAAATATTGGAGTGATATTATGGATTTTAGACAATTAGAAACCTTTGCTGCCATCGCAAAGTTTAAAAGCTTTTCAAAAGCAGCAGATTATTTGTTTTTAACGCAGCCAACGATTAGTAATCATATACAAAATCTTGAAAATCAGTTAGGAACGATTCTTATTGACCGCACCAATAAAAAAGTGTCCCTCACCAAAGCAGGCGAAATTTTATATACTTATGCCCTAGATATATTAAACAAACGTGAATTAGCTTTATTCAAACTAGAACAATTCAAAGGAAAAATAGAAGGAACTCTTGAAATTGCTTCTAGTACAACTCCGGAAAATTATTTTTTACCTAAATTATTAAATTCTTTTCATCAAATCCATCCTGATGTCAAATATCATTTGTTTCACTATGATTCACAACAGGTTATAGATGCGATTGTACATGGACAGATAGATTTTGGCATCGTTGGTGTGAAAGATGAAAAAAAACAGCTAAACTATATTCACCTTATGGAGGATCGTCTTGTACTTATTGCACCTTATTCCCCACCCTATAGAAATATAGATTCTGTTTCTATCGATTTTTTGCTTGATAAAAAATTGATTCTTAGAGAAGAAGGTTCTGGTACAAGAAAAATTTTTGAAGAAGAATTAAAGCAGCAGCATCTATCTACAGAGCACCTTCCAGTAGTCGCTTATATGGAAAATACAGAAACCATTAAACAATGCGTTCGATTAGGTTTAGGTCTTGCTATTGTATCAGAGTTGGCCATTTGCGATGAGCTGAAGTTTAGTACTCTAAAAAAAATCGAAATTGAGGGTTTGGATCTTCATCGCTATTTCTATTTTGCTTATCATAAACACCGAACACTATCTCCTCTAGCAGAAACATTTAAAAATTATGTCCTAACTCAAATACCCTAATTCTTTTCTAATCTAAAAGCATAAAACCAAGCTAAGCTTGGTTTTATGCTTTTAGAAATCCATAATAAGCCCTGTAAGTCATATATACATCTACTTTACTTACTATTTCCATAGGAGCATGCATACTGAGCACAGGGACACCACAGTCAACTACCTCAGCACCATAATTAGCTAAAATATAGGCAATAGTACCTCCTCCACCTTGATCCACCTTACCAAGCTCTCCTATTTGCCATAATACTTGGTTGTCTTCAAATATATTTCTTATCTCTGCTAAAAACTCTGCGTTAGCATCATTAGAACCGCTTTTTCCTTTAACACCTGTATATTTTACAAGAATAACACCATTTCCAACGAAAGCTGCATTTCTTTTATCTAACACATCGGGATAATTGGGATCAAAACCTGCTCCTACGTCTCCAGAAAGCACCTTTGAGTTTGCCATTGAACGTCTAACTTTTAAATCTGTGTAGTTTGACGCTTCCATAGCTAATAGTTCTGCCACAGTATTTTCAAAAAATCTTGATTCCATTCCAGTATTTCCCATGCTGCCAACTTCTTCTTTGTCAACAAACAAAGCCACTGCTGTCTTATTTGGGGTAGGTATATCTAAAATAGCTTGTAAGGCCGTATAAGCGCAGACGCGATCATCATGTCCATATGCTCCGATAAGGCTTCTATCTATTCCTACATCTTTAGCCTTTCCTGAAGGGACTACTTCAATTTCGGCTACGAAAAAATCAGATTCTTCAATTCCATACTTTTCATAAAGGAGTTTCATAATACTTAACTTAATTCTATTGCTTATATCCTTTTCTTTTATGGGGATACTTCCAATAAGAATATTCAAACCTTCCCCTGTTATCCCTTCCCCTAGTTTTTTTTCAACTTGATCTTTTGCCAAGTGAGGCAATAGATCCGTAATAAAAAATACAGGATCATTTTCATCTTCACCAATTACAATGTTTATCTTTTCTCCACTTTTTTTAATAACAATACCGTGTAATGCTAAAGGAATTGCAGTCCACTGGTATTTTTTTATACCTCCATAATAATGAGTTTTTAGAAAAGCCATACCCCCATCTTCATATAGAGGATTTGGCTTAAGATCTAACCTGGGCACATCAATATGTGCTCCAACTATATGCATTCCTTTTTCTAAGGACTCTCTTCCCATTACAAACATTGCTACTGCCTTATCTCTATTGTTTGCATAAATCTTCATACCTGGCTGAAGTAAAGTTTTCTTTTCTTTGACTTCATCAATAGAGATGTATCCATGTTTTTTCGCATATGTAAGAATTTCTTGTACACACTCTCTTTCTGTTTTTCCTTTATCTAAAAATTTTTTATATTCATCATTTAGATGAAATACCTTGCCTTCTTCTTCATCAGATAGCAAATCCCAACCATTTTTAAACTCATGAATAATTTTACCTTCTAGTTCTTTAGCTATACTGCTTTCAGACAAATTTACCGCCTCCTTATAAAAATAATATTATACATATAATTTGTATTATATATTTACTATATTCAATTCTATAACAAGTTTATATTTTTTTCCACAATTAATTGAACTTCCTTGAGGATAATAATAAAAAAGATCTAATTAATATTAGATCTTTTTTATATTATGTTTATAAGCATAGATGGCAGCTTGGGTTCTATCATTCACATCTATTTTTTTAAAAATATTAGACACATGATTTTTTACAGTTTTTTCACTAATAAAGAGGCTTTCCGCAATTTCTTTGTTGTTCCTTCCTTCAGCGATAAGAATTAACACCTCATATTCTCTTCTCGTCAATCTTTCTCTTTTAAATCCATCGTCATGATTTCCTCTTTTGTTGAATTCTCTAACAAGAGAGGATGCCAATGAAGGATGAATGTAAGAATCTCCAGCATATACATCCCGAATGGCTTTTGTCAAACTAGAAGATTCTGCATCCTTTAGAACATATCCTGATGCACCAATGTTAATGGTTTCAAAGAGATATTCTTTATCCTCATGTATGGTTAGCATAATTATTCGTGCATCGGTTCCCATATCCTTCAATCTTCTTAGGGCTTGTATTCCATTCATTTGAGGCATATTAATATCTAGTAGAATAATATCCGGCTTTAACTGTTGTGATTTCTTTAGAGTATCCTCACCATTGACAGCAAGACCTACAACTTCTATGTCTTCTTCAAGCTCAAGTATTTGTTTTAGTCCCTGTCTCATCAATGCATGATCATCTGCAACTAGTACTCTTATCTTACTTTTTATCATACGTCTCCTCCTCATCTCCAATAGGAATGATTAACTTTATTCTCGTTCCTTTTCCTAAATCACTTTGAATACTTATTTCTCCCTTTAATAATTCGACTCTTTCTCTCATAATAAATAGTCCATATCCACTATCTTCTTTAGAATTTTTTAATGCCATTTCCACATCAAAGCCCTTACCATCATCAATAATCAACATATTAATGGACTTATTGAGAATTTCTAATTTAATCATTATCATAGTCGCTTGTGCATGTTTTTTAATATTATTAAGAGCTTCCTGTACGATTCTAAAGACAGACAGTTGTATTACAGAGTCAGCAGCATAATTTTTTGCATTTACAGAAAAATTAACAGTTATACGGTTTTCTTCCTCAAAGTTAATAATAAATCTTTGTATCGTAGGTATCCATCCCAAATCATCCAGGGACATCGGCCGCAAATCATATATAATTTTTCTTATATCCTTGAGGGATTCTCTAACAAAGTTTTTCAATTGACTTAATTCAAACTTTGTTTGTTCAATATCACGGTCTATAAGTTTCTCACAAATCTCTGTCTTAATCACTAAATTTGCCATAGATTGTGCAGGTCCATCATGGATATCTCTGGCAATTCGTTGTCTCTCATCTTCCTGAGCTTTAATAATCTTTATTCCAATATCTTGTTTTTGCTGAATATCTTCCAGTTGTTCAAATACATCTTTTAGGTTTCCACTTAAGTAACCCATAGCTACCCCAACTTGTGATACAAGTCTTTCAGCTTTTTTTACAACCTCAAGAGCATTTTTAAATCGTCGTTCAAGATCTATGCGCTGCTTAATTAACTCTTTTTCTTCTTGCCGCTTCAGTGTTATTTTTATCTGTAATTCTTTTGCTTCTTCGTAGGCAGCTTTAATATCCTGCTCACTAAATTGTTTAAAATCTTTACTTACAAGTACCAGTTTTTGTCTGCTTTTTTTTTCCATTGCTGCTAGTGTATCTACCTCATCAATCATTCTCACAGCTGCACTTTTAATAGCTTTTAAGTCGTCTTCTACTCTTTTGCACTCATTACGTGCCCCTTCGGCAATATCAAATATTTCAATTTTCCCTTTTTCTAAAGATTCAATTGTATTTCTTATGATATCATTAAGTATTTTGATATCTAACGATGGTTTATACATATCTACACCTCAAGAAATAGAATACAATTCTGACAGAATCATATTTCTAATATTTTTATAAAAAAAGACTGCATTCACTGCAGCCCCTTACTGGAGGATATTATAATCGCTAAGTTTCCAAATCCCTTTATCTTTCAACAAGACTACCCTATACTGAATCTGTTCTAAATAGTCATCCTTTAAACCTTTCATATTCCAAAGAATTGTAACATCCGCAGACATAGTTTTTTGGCCATATGTAATATTACCCAGTTTCATAATTTCAAGACTATTTATTTTGTCAAAGTCTGATGGATATTTCTCTAAGGATTCAAAAACCTCTAAATCAAAGGTTAATAGCGGCTCCGCGATTATGTCTCTCAATTGGTTTTTTAATTCCTCTAGGTTTTTATCCTGACTATACAAATCATTCCACAGTTTAGCCCTTTCTTTAAAGAGATTTTCAACGATTATTCTTTCCTCCTGTTGTTCTTCAACAATACTATGAGGATTGGTATCATTTGCAAAAATATATTTGCCATGAATTATCATTACCAGTATCATCAAAAAAAATAATAGTGATTTTTTCATTCGATAAGCCCCCTATATATTGTATATTTTTTACTATTATATACTATCTATAGGGATGAAATTTAGGCTTTACTGTTGTCAACTTATATTTTTTATTTACATAAAAATCAGTTATTTTTCTCATTCTTATTGAACTGCACAAAAATTGACAACCTAATTATCAAAGTTACTGCTGTATATTTTGAATTTTTTCTTTTTCATCATCAGTAAGAATATACTCTAAATCTAATAGCAAAATAATCCTATCTGCTAATTTCCCTACTCCAGTGATATATTTTTTATCCATACCAGCTACTAACTCTGGAGCTATTTCTACATCTTCCTCGCTAATTTTCAAAACTTGCGATGCTTCATCCACCACAAAGCCTACTTGCCTGTTATCCATATGAATCACAATAATTCGTGTATCTGAATCAACATCACTTTCAGGTAGATTAAATCTTTTCTTTAAATTGATTATTGGTGTGATATCACCTCTTAAATTGATAATACCATCAACAAATTTAGGTGTGTTTGGTACTTTGACACTTTCTTTATATTCACTAATTTCTTTCACATGCATAATCTCAACACCATATTCTTCTTTATCTAGTCGAAAAATGACATACTGCTTTTCAGCCATGGTAAGCCCCCTTAATCACTTTCAAATTTACATATTCTATTTGGATACTATATTCTATACATAAGACATTTTTCCTTTAAATTCTACAAAAAATATTACATTTTTAAACAAATTTTTCTGAATTTTAGATATTAATCTTTCTTTGGATCCACAATCTTTATAGAGTCTAACTGTTGTCGGAAATTTCTTTTGAAACTTTCAATATATAGCGCTCTTAATTTTTTTTGTTCTTCTATTTCATCATCGGTTAACCCATCACGCTTGGATTTATTAGCCAGATAGTTAATTCTATCAATTGTTTCCTGTGTTATCATCGTTTTTCGCTCCTTCATATTTCTATAGTTCAGCAGAAAATTATATATTAAACCTTCAAAAATGTCAAATCCCTATTTAAATGTATAAATAAAGATGGTCTTAAATTCCCACCTTATAAGATTAAAGTAATTTCCCTATAGTCTTTTCAACAGCTTCAATAATCTTATGGCTTGAAATCAACTCTGCAGCTTTATGAATATCTTCATACATTACTCTATCTTCATATAGTGCATCAATCTCATTTCGAATTGTATGATAAGCTATTTTTGTCCCTACTCCTAAATCTTCTGTTCTATTAAAATCTATGGCTTGTGCTGCAGCCATTAATTCAATTCCTAAAACATTGACAGTATTAAATAATATTTCTTTTGCTTTCCTCGCTGCTATTGTACCCATACTTACATGATCTTCTTGATTTGCAGATGAAGGAATTGAATCTACGCTAGCTGGATGAGCAAGTATTTTATTTTCGGATACTAGGGATGCAGCAGCATATTGAGCAATCATAAAACCTGAATGAAGACCCCCTTTTTCGATTAAAAACGCTGGTAATCCACTCAGCTGTGGATTAACAAGACGCTCGATTCTGCGTTCTGATACATTGGCTAATTCAGCCAATGCAATCCCTAGAAAATCCAATGCTAAAGCCATTGGTTGTCCATGAAAATTACCGCCAGAAATAACCTCTTTGTTCTCCCCAAAAATCAAAGGATTATCTGTTGCTGCATTTATTTCAATCATGATTTTGCCTTTTACATATTCAACTGCATCCCTGCTTGCTCCATGGATTTGTGGGATACACCTCAAAGTATAAGGATCTTGAACTCTTATTTGCCCTTGTCTAGTAACAGATTTGCTTCCCTGAGTTATTTTTCTAATATTATCTGCACATTCTAATTGACCCGTATGGGGTCTGACTTCATGAACTCTGCTGTCAAAAGCATCCATAATACCTCTTAAAGCCTCTAAAGTCATAGCAGAAGCAATATCGGCCAACTTCATTAGCTTTTCAGCATCAAACACTGTCAAAGTACCAATAGCTGTCATAACTTGTGTCCCATTAATGAGGGCCAGCCCTTCCTTAGAGGTTAGCTCAATAGTATCTATAGATGCCATGTCCATAGCTTGCTGTCCCTTCATCCGCTCTCCTCTATAATATGCTTCACCTTTTCCTAGCATAACTAAAACCATATGGGCTAGAGGCGCTAAATCTCCGCTAGCTCCAAGAGAGCCTTTCTCTGGAATAACAGGATGAACTCCCTTATTTAACATTTCTATCAACGTATTTAAAGTCGAGATTCGAATACCTGAAAACCCTTTGGCAAGAGCATTAATCCTCAAAACCATAATAGCTCGAACAACCTCTTCGGATAAAGGATTTCCAACACCACATGCATGACTAACAATTAGATTATGCTGAAGAGCCTTTGTTTCTTCTTTTGAAATATTGACATCACTGAATTTTCCAAATCCTGTGGTGATCCCATATACAACTTTTTCATTATCAATAAATTCATCTACAATAGCTCGCGATTGATTTATTCTCTCAACTGCATCTCCTTTTAAAGCAACAGAATATCTATTTCTTGATACCCTTACAACTTCTTCAATGGTCAGATTAGTTCCATCTATATAAATTAACTTCATTTTAATCGCTCCTTTAAATTTAGTTTATGTCATTATACTATTCTTTATCATTCAATTTATCCCTTCTAAACACCTAAAACTGTTTTCTAAATTGAAATAATTTTAGAGTTTAAAACAACTTTTTAATAGATGGATATATAAAAATACCGTCTGCGACGCTTTCGCTAGGAAACCCTAGGTTTCCTTCGACGACAGCAAAGCTGTCTGAGCACCTTCCTGAAGGCGGCAGGGGATTTCATCCCCTACAACCCCTTTTTTTATATGATAGGAAAGTAGAATTTTCCTATCATATAAAAAACCAATTTAATACACTTATCAAATTGGCCTTTCTATTATTTTTGTTTTTTGGATTGTATTTTTTTTGTTCTTTTGTTCCCACCCTTAATTTTTCCATTCTTTTTTTCATCCCCTTGTTTGCTAAATTTCTCTACGGGTTTAATTAATGCTTTTGGTCCAAAGCCAATTAAGTCCTTTCTATTCGCCAACAATAAGGCCCTTTTTACTAGATTATAGTTTTGCGGGTTTTTAAACTGAAGAAGTGCTCTTTGCATTGCTTTTTCGTTTCTATCTCTGGGAACATAAACTATTTTCATAGTTCTTGGATCTAATCCCGTATAGAACATACAGGTGGATAAGGTGCCAGGGGTAGGATAAAAATCCTGTACCTGTTCTGGATAGTAACGAATATCCCTTAGATATTCTGCCATTTCAATAGCACTTTTCAAATCACTTCCTGGATGACTTGACATGAGATATGGTACCAGATATTGTTCTTTCCCAATGGCGCGGTTTATTTTATAGTATTTATCCACAAATTTATCATAAATCTCTTTTCGTGGTTTTCCCATAAGATCTAGCACTTTCGGAGATACATGCTCCGGTGCCACTTTTAACTGCCCACTGATATGATGTTCACAAAGTTCTTTTAAGAAAGTATCCTTTTTATCTGCCATAATATAATCATATCTTAACCCTGAACGAACGAAAACCTTTTTTACACCCTTTATATCCCTTAGCTTCCTTAGCAGCTGTAGATAGTCATCATGATCCACTTTCAAATTTTTACATGGATATGGATGAAGGCATTGTTTGCTCTTACAAGTTCCTTCCTTCTTTTGCTTATCGCAGGCGATATGCCTAAAATTTGCAGTTGGTCCACCTACATCATGAATATATCCTTTAAAATCTATGTCTTTCACAATTTTTTCGGCTTCTTTTAAAATAGATTTATGACTTCTACTTTGGATAACCCTTCCCTGATGAAAGGTTAGAGCACAAAAAGAACAGCTTCCAAAACATCCTCTAGCACTGATAATGCTGTGTTTAACTTCTTCAATAGCAGGTACCCCTCCCTCTTTGCTATAAATGGGGTGAACCTTTCGTGTATAACCTAATCCATAAATTCTATCTAACTCCACTTGTGACAATGGCATAGCTGGTGGATTTTGAACAATGTAGGCGTTACTATGTTTTTGAACAAGTACTTTCCCTCTCAATGCATCCTGTTCCTCATATTGTATTTTAAAAGCTTTGGCATAGATGGATTTATCTTCAGCTACTTTTTCATAGGAAGGCAGCTCAATATATCCATATAAATTATCTATATCTTCAGTTCTATAGCAAGTGCCTGCAATATGATGCATATACTTAATATCCAAGCCATTCTTCAAATTTTCTGCAATTTCAAGAATTTGATACTCTCCCATTCCAAAAACAAGAAGATCGGCCTCACTATCAAATAAAATAGATCTTCTTACTTTGTCATTCCAATAATCATAATGGGCAAATCTTCTGAGGCTAGCCTCAATACCTCCAATGATTATTGGAACACCTTTATAAGCCTGTCTAACCATATTACAGTATACTATCGTTGCTCTATCGGGACGAAGGCCCATCTTGCCTCCCGGTGAATAATAATCTTTTTCTCTTCTTCGTTTGCTAACAGTATAATGATTTACCATGGAATCAATATTTCCCGCAGTGATTAAAAACCCATAACGGGGCTTACCCAGCTTTTTGAATTCTTCTGTACTTTTCCAATTAGGCTGTGCTATTATTCCTATTTTATATCCTGCCTCCTCTAAAACTCTTGAAATCACTGCTGTACCAAAACTTGGATGATCAATATAAGCATCTCCAGTAATAATAATGAAATCAGTCTTATCCCATTCTCTTTCTTTCATATCCTCTATAGATATAGGTAAAAAATCAGTTTTTATCATTTATCTCACTCGCTCTCATAGATGGAGTATCCTAATTGGTTGTTTAATAGTTCATTAAAAAAGATCTCCTCAGGAGATCTTTTCAACTAAGCCTATTTGCTAACTGATTATAAACATCCTCCACATCCATCCCCCTTGCATTAATGACGGGTGCTTTTGTACTTGTGTCATGGATGCCCATAAAATTACTATCCTGACCAGATATAATTACTGCATCATATCCATCAAGATTGTTTTTAGCACTATCAAGATCAGTGACTGTAAATCCTTTTTCTTGAAGATAATTTCTGAGATTGCCTAAAGATTTTTCAATGGCTATTTTTTTCATGTTTATTTAACCTCCTATCGATACAATCCTGCAATGTTATTATTCGTATCTTAGGAGCAAAATATACTTATTTAAGTGTCCTGCTACTATTCCTTATCGTAAGCTCGTGAGGAAGAATTACAACTTTATCTTGGATCTCTTCTTCATTGATAAGCTTAATAATCATACGCATAGCTACTGCACCCAGGTCATATATTGGCTGGTGAATCGTTGTAAGATTAGGACGATAAATAGACGCAAGCTTTATATCGTTAAATCCTACAACCGAAACATCTTCAGGTACTTTATACCCATGATCTAAGAGAGCATTAATAGCGCCTATCGCCATCACATCACTGGTGGCAAATATTGCGGAAGGAACAATTTTTTCTTCAATAAACTGCTTAACAATTTGATAGGCTTTTTCTAGGCTAAAGTTACCGTATTGAAGCAACCTTTCATTAATTTCTAAATTTGATTCTTCCATAGCCTGTTTATATCCTCTATATTGTTCAAAGCCAAAAGCATCCTTATCAAGATTATTTCTAATAAAACCAATAGATTGATGACCGGCCTCGATCAAATATTTTGTCATTTCATAGGCACCTTTAAAGTTATCAATGGAAACAGATGGAATGTCTAATTGGCTCGTATTTCGATTAATTAATACTAGAGGTATTTCTTCTTCAGCAAGATATTCCGTTAATTTATCATGCATATACCAAGTCATAAGTACGATTCCTTCAACTTGCTTAGCCCGTAACAATTTTAAATATCTTAGTTCTTGCTCTAAATCTCCATAAGTATTACAAAGCAATATATCATAACCATACATTTTACCGATTTCCTCAATCCCATTTAATATCTCTCCTATAAAGAAATTAGATATATCTGGAATAATTACTCCTATAAGCTGACTTTTTTTCATAACCAAGCTTCTAGCCACAGGATTTGGAGAATACCCGGTTTCCTCAATAACCTCTAATACCTTCTGTCTTATTTCACTACTAACAGGTTTAGAATTATTTATAACTCTCGATACAGTCGATATAGAAACCCCTGCTTTTTTTGCTACATCTTTAATTGTAACGTTCATAAACTCCACCTCTCTCATACGATAATCAATAATTTGCAAATATTTATATTATGGCATAATAATATCTCATTATTAGAAACAGAAGTACGTCATTCCTAAGCTATAATTTCTCAATTACAGCTAGTTTTATTAATTGTATCGGCAAAATATAACAATGTCTGCAATAAACTTTCGTGAAAACATTCAATTTTACAAAAACTATTTATAGGATTGCTCCTATGATGTTTCCTAATACATTCATGAAATTAAAGGTGTTAAAATCAAATTCTTGTTCTCGAATAGGTACGCTAAGATATAAAATGCCTTTTAATAATCCTTTATTCACTAGGGGTATTAGCATCACTGACTGCCAATCGGGTGTTCCTGTAAAACTATCGATGGAAGGAAATAGCTCCCAATCTATCATAAATACACCAGTCTTTGTTTCTATAATTTCATCTATTTTATTATGATTTAAAATTACATCATCAATCCAGTCTTGTTTGAATCGTTCCCTTGAATAATAACAATCTATACCATTTTCTTTAATTGTGACAATGGTTCCCTGCCTTGCTTCAGTTATTTCTATCAATCTCCCCAGCAAGGTAAATAATTTATCATTTATATTAAAATTATCTTTCAATAGTTGAGTTATCTCTAACATTACCTGAATTCTATGATAATCTTCCAGCATGTTACACGAAACAATACCAGTTAACTGATTTGTTCTATTTTGAATACTTGAAATATGACTGGTCCAAATAACTGTTTTATTTCTACCTTTTTCCTTTGCATAATAAAGAGCTTGATCTGCTTTTTCAATTAATTCTTCCTCTCTGTACCCATGCTCTGGAAAACTGGCTATACCGAAGCTAATCGTCACCGTATGTTTTGAACCTAGTAATTCAGCATTTTCAACTTTCTTTCTTATTTTTTCACAAACAAATTTACTTTCTGATTCATTCGTATTGGGCAATAGGATAATAAACTCCTCACCTCCATATCGTCCTACAATATCCTCTTGTCTAAGGTTTTCTTTAAGAATTTCGCCGATCCGTGATAAGATTTCATCCCCTTTTCGATGACCGAATAAATCATTTACAGCTTTGAATTTATCAATATCACACATCACGACTGAAAAATATGTGCCATTCATTCTAGAAAAGCTCATTTCTTCCTTTAAGGCTCTCTCAAAATATTTTCTCATGAATACCTTCGTTACTTTATCAATAGAAGAACTTATTTTTGATTCATAGCCATCAATAACAAGATATAATAGATTTGTCAATACATTGCAGACATTAAAGGTTTTTAAATCGAAATTATTAAAAATTTTGTCTGTATCCAGATAGATATAGCCTATAATACTTTTCTCAAAATTTTCTACTGTGTTTTTTCTTCTTTCTGTTTTAAAACCATATACATCCCCTTTTCTAGCAGAGATAGGTATACATATGGCTGCTTGAGCATTGTTCGGTAAATAATCTAATCGTTGATAGTCTCTTGTATCAAATCTTGTTTTAATCAGAATACCTTCCTGTTTTAAATTAATTCTTTCTAATAGGTGACTAATATCAGGCAATTTATGTTTTTTATCAAATTTTATGATTCTTTCAACATGGTTTTCAGTATCTACTATGATTATAAATCCTCTTTGAGCAAGGGTTATTTGGATACAATATTTAAGAATCAACTCTGTATTATAAATATAATCCGATGTAAAGTGGGATATAAGC
>JBFNEZ010000075.1:0-16052 GCA_040797825.1 Thermotaleaceae bacterium
GGATTAATCTGACTATGAAATAATCAAATAACAGCACTATAGCAATGCCCCATTTTAACTATTCCCTAAATATGCATTTAAAGAATAGTTAAAATGGGGCATTGCAACTATTCCTTAGCCTTATTTTGATGATTTCACTAAAATCCTTACCCCATCTTCAGTTTATATAATTAAATGATTTTATAGTTACTTTTGATATCGAAATAACTATAAAATCATTTTACTAGGTAAGAACTTGACAAAACTGAATATAGTTTTAAAGTTTATAGAAATTAGCATTAACCGTTCTAGTTCTATTTAATTATTTCATTATTGATAATATTTATCATTTATCCTATTCTTGCTTAATATTCAGTTTATAACGTAATTAGTGTTCATGAATATGATGTATATCTGGTGTATGTGGATGTACATGGATTGTGTTTTGATGGAAATGTACATGGGTGTGTTCTCCATCCGTTCCATCATCGTGGCAGTGATCATGGTGGCCATCAGAATGATTATGTCTATGCTCATGCTCAACAGCTGTATGCGTATGCCTATGCTCATGTTTTTCTACTACTGCAAAATAAGTTCCTAAAAGCATTACAACAGCAGCAAGAATAAAGGATAAGGTTATGGGCTCAGAAAGCACTATAAAGGAAATCCCAACGCCTATGAATGGGGCGATGGCATAATAGGTACTGGTTCTTCCTGCTCCTAAATGTCTCTGGGCATTTACATAAAAGAAGATGCTCAACCCATAAGCAAAAAAGCCAAGTAATAATGAAAATAAAACGTATGTAGTATTCCAGTGGATCTCTTTAGCCAAAACAGCAATAATCAAAGAACCCAAGCCAGAAGCCAAGCCTTTTATAATTACAACCTGTAAGGGATCCTTTAACGATAGCTTCCTGGTACAGTTATTTTCAAATCCCCAGGACAAACAGGCCAGCAGTACAAAAATTGAGCCCATAGAAAAAGATAAATTTGAAAAGTCTTCTACTGTAAGGATAATACTAGATAGGGTAATCAAGCCGATTGAAAACCACAGTCTCTTTCCAATAGCCTCCTTAAATATCACAAGAGCAATAATTGAAGTTGCCACAATTTCAAAGTTATTCAATAAAGCTGCATTTGCCGACGTTGTCATGGTCAAGCCTATCATTAAAGATATAGGGGCTATGATGTCCAGTACAATCATTGCTAGGATAAAAGGGAGCTCTTTTTTTTCTAGTTTTGCTTCTACTGCTTCATATTTTAAGAGCTTCCTGCCCATCTCCACAAGCAACATCCCTAAACCTGCCCCAAGATATAGAAGAGCAGAGAGCATTAGCGGAGGAATTTTAATAAGTAATAGTTTGGAAAACGGTGCACTCATTCCAAACAAAGCTGCAGCTAGGATTGCCTGACCAATGGCCAAATAATTGGTAATGGTTGAGCGCATGTCCGACTGCCCCCTTTCCTTTTAAATTGATTTGATTAAAGTTTACTTTATTTTAGCATAATTGACATTGAATTGCTACGACAGAAACTGAACCTTCAAAAGTTTGCCTTATACTGGTCTATCTTTATGCTTCATTGAATCATGTAACATTTCTAATAATAGTTCCGTTACTTCTTGCGTCCTCTCTGCTCCTTCTTCTGAAGCAGCTTTTTTAATAAAATCCAATATATGGCATAGTAAGTAGGGATCCACAGATTCCTCTGCACTATTGAACTCTGATAGCAATAGTGCTTTTTCCATCTCCATAGCTATTCTTTTTCTTAGGATTAATTCTATGGCTCTTCTGTTTCCGTCTTCCTTATCTATTCTTTTAAGTTTTTTTTCTATCATTTGATTGACTACAACATGAATTAAATGAGCCGTAGATAGAATTTTACTATAGGGCAGCTCTGGTATTTTTGTATAAAGTTGAGTAAAATTTTTATTGTTTTCTAACTCTTTTTTCCTATTTATAAATACACCCAAATCTGGAATTCCTTCTTTTTCTACACATCTTACTTGCCCGCACAAAATGATTCCTAGATACTGCTGCCGCGCCATAATAGGAACTGCTACTTCTACAAGTCCTGCAGGGCATCTAAAAACATGAGGTTTTCCATCAATTACCGTTTCTAATCTGCTGTAGGTATGGCAAAAACCGCAGGCTTTCCTACAATCTTCAACTTTATACCAATCATTACAAAACTCTGAAAAACCTGTTTTAAGAAGCTCTCCTCCCTTATTATCCATGAGGACAAATGCCAAGCCTGTAGCTTTAGAAAAATTTTCTTGTACATATTCTAATTGTTCCATATCTATTAATTCCATCAGCGTATAATTTATTTCTAGAGGATTATTAAAAATTATCTTTCTCCTTTTTTCAATCAGCTGAACCATCGAGATTAGATTTTTTCTGTTATTATTATTGAATCTTTCCATTGGCATATTTTCCCTCCCACAATATATAACTTATTTCTATCCAAATACAAAAACCTTTCTCCACAAGGAAAAAGGTTTCAAATAACTTATTGTAGAAATGAGAAAATTTTAATACAATCTCATTCCAAACACCAACTTATCCTCGTAAGTATTAACGGCATTGTCCTTCATGGCAGGTCTCCTGGCTCCAAATCATCATACAGCTATCCCTTCCCCTTTCCATTAGGAAATAGTGGGATTTTCTTTAGCTGTACTCCTTGTTACAGTGGCGGGACCGCGTCGGTATTTCACCGAACTTCCCTTTTAAACGATCGTAATTCAAATCGTACCATAAAGCACCATATTTAATTATTCGTATAACATTCTTTTGCTACATGTTATGATTTTAACATATTGATGGTATAATAGCAATCATTTATTGATTTTTCTTTTCTCTTTTCATATCCGGTTTAACACAGGTGTAATCAGCTGAGGATAAATACCAAATGGATAAACCAGTAATTACCACGGTTTTGGTATAATCCATAATTTATAGTCTCCTTGGCGTTCTTTTCATACAACTTAAAACGAGTACTGAACAACAACACAGTCTGCCGTTACTAGGCAGACTGTGTTGTATAAATGGGCAGTCCCGAAGGACGGGGCTATCTTTCTAAAACTCAACTACTTGCCAATTTATTTTTAAATTGGGCTTTATTGAATTACTCCCATATCTCATTCTTATTAAATCTAGTCCAATGTATTTCTGTTGTGTATATCCTACTATTATTTTATTTGAGGTATTGTTTTTTTTGAGGTATTGCTTGAATCTTACAAGTTCCACTAATTATATCTTTTCCTGATAAGTAAAAACAAAAGCCTCCAAATGTTGCTTTTGCAGTCCTATCAATAATATATTGCTTGCCTTTAGCTGTATAAAGATTAATAGAAGGGGATTCAATAGGGTTCCATTCGGCTTCATCTATTAGTATAATTAGCTTATCTCTACTTACATTGGATGACTGGTCCCATTTAAATGATAAAATTATGCTATATGCATCATTGATTAAGGTAGAATCTGCTTCTGCTGTTACTGATATAAAATCTTTTTCAAGATAATCTGCACCAATTGGAATTTTATTTATTAATTCTTCTTGCTCAAATACATTGGAAATAAAATCCCTTTGTCTATATGTAAGTGAATGGCAGATGTCGGAAGGAAGATTTATTTTATTTAATTTATTAAATTTATTACTATAGATACAAATACTATAGATACAAATAGCACATAAAATAATTAAAGAGCTAATAAACACCAAAAATACTTCTCTTCTTTATGAAAATCACTTCTACTGTAATTCAATTTCCATTTAAAATCTCATTGATAAAAAGGAGTGAATACCTTGAAAGAAATTGCCATTTATGGGAAGGGCGGTATTGGAAAGTCTACCATTTCTGCCAATATTGCGGCGGCCCTGTCTCTGCTGGAAAAAAAAGTGCTGCAGATCGGCTGTGATCCCAAGCATGATTCCACCCGTTTGCTTTTGGGCGGGAGAAGTATCACTACGGTGTTGGATTATCTTAAAGCGGCCAATCCGCTGTCCTATAAGCTAGAGGATGTGCTTTTTACAGGCTTTAACGGGATCGGCTGTATTGAGGCAGGCGGCCCGGAGCCGGGAATCGGCTGTGCAGGCAGAGGGATTTTATCGACCTTTGAGCTTTTAAACCGTCTTCATTTGAAAAAGCATCTCTTTGACTTTATTCTCTATGATGTGCTTGGGGATGTGGTCTGCGGAGGATTTGCGGTACCCATCCGCCGAGAATATGCCGATGCCATTTACATAGTGACCTCGGGAGAGTATATGGCCCTTTATGCGGCCAACAATATTCTTCGGGGCATCCAAAATTATGACGGACAGGAGAAACGGGTGGCAGGGTTGATTTTCAATCAGCGCAATCTACAGGGGGAAATAGAACGGGTACAAGCCTTTGCCAAAGCGGTAGATATTCCCATCTGTGGAAAGATTCCAAGGAGTGACGCCTTTGCACTTTCGGAAAAGGCTGGGAAAACCCTCCTGGAAGCCTTTCCCACCTCTGCCCTTAGTTATATATTTATGGATTTAGCCCAGCAAATGACTTCATCCATGCCCCTATATAAGGCAAATCCCTTAGAAGATGCAGTACTGGAGGAGATTGTATTGGGCTTTAAAAGAGAAGCACCTTCCTGCAGACCCATCAACAAAAGCCTTATGGGGAAAGAAGGTGCTGCCCAAAGGGAGTCAGTGATAGAAAGGGAAGAAAAGGACCCGAATATGTTTTTATCTAAGAATATTATTTCTAAAGAGCCGCTTCATGGCTGTGCTTTCAATGGTGCGGCAACTATGAGTGTTCATGTAAAAGATGCTATTGTCATCGGTCATGGGCCCAAAAGCTGCTCTCATATCACCTACCAGGGCATTTCTTCGGCGGGAAGAAGAAATTTATTTGAAAGGGGTACTCTGCTGCCTGTACCCATTGCACCCAATTTAGCCAGTACTGAAATGGATGAAGGTGTGATGGTGTTTGGAGGCGTGGAGCTGCTGAAGAATAAAATCCAGGAAGTAAAAAAATATGATCCTAAAGCTATTATTGTTCTTAGTACCTGCCCTGCTGGCATTATCGGAGATGATCTGCGTCAAATGGAGGATTTATCAGAGCCAGGGCTTCCAGTGATCCCCATTGTTACCGACGGCAACCTGTCAGGAGATTATTTGCAGGGGATGATCCTGTCCTATTTGACCCTTGGGCAAAAACTGATTCAAAGGGATGTACCCCAGATACCGGATTGTGTGAATGTTGTATTTGAAAAGGTAGTGGCAAAGAATACGGCACAGAACTTTGCTGTCATCAAGGGATTTCTGGAGAGCCTGGGCATTGGGGTCAACTGCCGCTATCTCTGTGAAACCAATGTATCCCAAATTCAAAATTTTATGGCTGCTCCCTTGAATCTGTTGGCCCATAAGGATTATATGGGCAGAATGATGGAGAAGTTTTTTCAGGATACCTATCAAGCTGTGTTTTTGGAGGAACCCTTTCCTGTAGGTATTCATGAAAGCAAGGAATGGCTTTCAAAGGTAGCGGCTTTTTTCGGTAAGGAGAGCTTGATCCATGAAACTATTGCAGTTCATGAAAACCGCTATTATCGGGAGATCGAAAAGCTAAAGCCCCTTTTAAAGGGAAAACGCCTGATGATTATCACTTATAACCACCAGCTGGACTGGATTTTGGAGACAGCTCTGGCTTTAGAAATGGAAATTGTTAAGGTGGGGGTTCTGAATTTTTCCCAGGATAATCTGTTCATTACCCGCTTTCCAGGTCAGTTTCCCCTGGAGGAAAATTATGACCAGCACAAGCGCTCCTCGGATATTCGGACGTTAAAGCCTCATATCCTCTTATCCAACTATACTTCGCCTAAGCTGGATCTCCAGGTATTCTTTGATACCATTCCCTATTGTCCCGATGTGGGCTTTTTCTCCGGGTTGGTATTGGCCCAAAGATGGGCTCGGCTGTTTCAGTTAAACCTACAGGAAGGATGGAAAAAAGATGAAGTTTTATTCCAAAAATATCACGGCCGATAGTCTCACAGGAGCCATTTTTGCTCTTGAGGGCATCCAGAAATCGATAGTGATCCTCAACGGACCTACGGGCTGCAAATTCTATCACAGCGCTGTTTCTGACTATCAGTACTCCCGGCAAATTTCCTTTGACCCCTTAAATTATCCAGAAACCTTTTATTTTGGACAGCCCAGGGTTCCCTGCACCTATTTGGACAGCTATGACTATGTATATGGCAGTCAGGACAAGCTGAATGCCCTGCTGGAAGTTATTCGGGAAGAGGACTATGCTTTAGCAGGGATTATAAATTCTCCCGGTGCCGCCTTGATTGGAGATGATCTGGAAGGAATCGTTTCTAAAAAGTTCTCTCGGCTCCCTTTTGTGGTCGTAGAGAATACTGGATTCTCTCAAAGTTTCTATAAAGGCTTTCAAGACACGCTCATAGCTTTGCTGCAAAAGCTTCCCCTATTGGAGGAAGAAAAACGGGAAGGAACCGTAAACCTTATTGGAGTCTCCATATACAATAGAAACTATAGGGGAGATATTGAAGAAATCCAGCGGCTTCTGGCCCTCTGCGGCATTGAAATCAACTGCGTATTGTGTGCCGACACGGAGCTTGAAGCCCTTCAGCGGCTTCCACAAGCTGCATTAAATGTGGTTTTATATCCAGAGTTAGGACTGAACATCGCAAAATATTTGGAAGAGATTTATCATATGCCCTACTTTTTGTTCGACAAAGGTCTGCCTGTGGGTTTTGACCTTACGTCCTCCTTTATATCAGGCATCTGTAAAAGGCTTCGCAGGGAAATATCAGCTCCTTTTATACAGAAGCTGGAGAAGGCCAGAGCCGATGCCTATATCCATATTTCCAGAGTCCATTCTCTTACAGGACTGCCTCGAGGAATCCCTTTCACTGTTGAAGGGCCTTCTTCCATCCTCTATGCCTATACTGATTTTTTATTTCATTATATGGGCATGATTCCCAATGCCCTTCAATTCTCTGAAGGAGACCCGAGGTTGTTTGCAGAGCCCCTTCAGAAACTGCTAGAGAATGATCAGCTGACACAGGCTCTAAACCGCAGCCTTTATGAGGCAGAAAGTGATCTGGTATTTGCCAGCGGCAATACCATTGCTCAGTTAAAATTGAAAAATCATATCTTCAGCGGTATTGAAACAGAGCTTCCCAGTTTAGGCTATATTGATGTTCTGCCTAAGACCCACTTGGGTATTCAAGGCAGCCTGCTGCTGGTGGAACAGATCCTTAACGGCATGATGTTTTCGTAATATTGAAAATTGCAGGATTAAAGCTTTAAATTAGGCCATTTAAATAGAAAGATGCCCATAGAGAGACTTTTAAAGAAAGAACCTCATCATATTTTCATATAATGAGGTTCTTTCTTTTTTAGAAGCTCCATAAAGGAGGCTATATTTTTTTAAGAAGATATTCTTTTGCTAATTGAGGATTGGCTTTTCCTTTCGTTTGCTTCATTACCTGTCCCATTAAAAATCCTAGGGCCTGTTCTTTTCCTTGATGGTAGTCTTCCACAGACTTGGGATTTTCTTCAAGGACCGCTTCCACGATTGTTTCTAATTCCTTTGTATCGGTAATTTGTTCAAGACCTTTTTCCTTTACAATTTCCTGTGGTCCTTTACCGGTAAGAATCATCTCTTCAAAAATTTGTTTGGCTATTTTGCCGCTGATCGTGTTATTATCTATCATTTTCAGCATATCAGCTAAGTAAACTGGTTTTAATTTAAGACTATCAAAGCAGATAGAATCTTCTTTTAAAAATTTCATTAACTCAACCAAAATCCAATTGGCAATCGTTTTAGGCTGATGATATAGCTTAGCTGCATCCTCAAAGAAAATAGAAAGTTGTCTATCGTTGATGAGGATATCTGTATCTCCTTCGCTCAGTTGATATTCGGACATGAAGCGAATTTTCTTTTGTTGAGGAAGTTCTGGTAAATTATTAATAATCTCTTCTACATTTTCCTTCGCCATTGCAATTCCAGGGATATCAGGTTCTGGGAAATAGCGATAGTCATGGGCATCCTCTTTGCTTCGCATAGATATAGTTCTACCCTTCGCGCTATCCCATCTGCGAGTTTCTTGAACAACCTTATAGCCCTCATTGAATTCATATAATTCAAGCTGTCTCTTCTCTTCTTTTTGCAAAGCTTTTAGCAACTCTTTAAAGGAGTTAATATTTTTAAGTTCTACTTTTGAGTTCAGCTCTGTTTTACCTACCTCACGCAAAGAAATATTGGCATCGCATCGGAGAGAACCCTGTTCCATTTTACAATCAGAAACCTCTAAATATTCGATGATAGATTTAAGTTGTCTTAGATACTCAATAGCTTCCTCGGGACTTCTCATATCTGGTTCAGATACGATTTCAATCAAAGGTGTACCTACTCTGTTATAGTCAATTAGTGAGGCATTTTCTTCTTCCATATGAAGGAGTTTACCCGCATCTTCTTCAATATGGATTCGATTAATTCGAATCTTTTTATTAAACTTCTCTAAATAAACATGTCCCTCTTTACAAAGTGGGAGATCATATTGTGATGTTTGAAATGCTTTTGTCATATCTGGATAGAAATAGTGCTTTCTATCCATTTTACTGTAAGGTGTTATTTCGCAGTTTAAAGCTGCCCCGGCCTTTGCAGCAAACTCAATAACTCGCTTGTTAAGCTTTGGCAGTGAGCCAGGGAGTCCTAAGCATACGGGACAGGATTGGGTGTTTGGTTCTGCTCCAAAGCTTGTGGAACAACCACAAAAGATCTTTGAGTTTGTTGCTAATTCAACATGGACTTCTAATCCGATAATTGTTTCAAATGCCATAGTATTCACCATCCTATACTATCTATTATATTTATTAAGGAACCAATCGCTTCATATCTCTAGGCAGTAGGGTTGCTTCCCGGATATTATCTAAATCTAAAACTTTCATTGTCAATCTTTCTAAACCAATGGCAAATCCCCCGTGGGGAGGCATACCAAATTTAAAGGTATCCAGATAAAAATCAAAGTCATCTGGATTTAATCCAAACTTTAGCATATTGTCTTTTAGTTGGGTATAACTATGAATCCGCTGGCCGCCCGTTGTAATCTCTAGTCCTTTATAAATTAAGTCGAAGCTGTTTGTAAGTTCTGGATTTTCAGCATCGGGCATTGCATAAACAGGCCTTTTTTTTACGGGGTACTTTGTTAGAAACACAAAATCAGAGTTATATTTTTCTTTCACATATTGGGATAAAAGTATTTCTCCCTCTGCATCGATATTGCCTACAGGCGATTTCTTATTGTATTTATCCAACAAAATTTGATGGACTTCTTCCAGTGGAATCTTCGGGATCTCATTGATTTCTTCTAGGGTGATGTTGTACATTGCCAATTCCTCAGCACAGTGTTCCTTTAAATGCTTAAATAAATGTTTTATAAAACCTGTCTCTAAGTCCATTAGGTCATTTTCATCCTGAATAAATCCCATTTCCACGTCTAAGCTGACATATTCATTAAGATGTCTCCACGTATTATGAAGTTCAGCTCGATAGGCATGGCCAATTTCGTATACTCTTTCAAATCCTGCCCCCACCATCATTTGTTTGTAAAACTGAGGACTTTGTGTAAGAAAAGCACGACGATCAAAATATTTAACTGTAAAAACTTCAGAACCACCCTCTGTTCCCGTAGAAATTAATTTAGGTGTATGAATTTCAGAGAAATTTTCTTGTTTTAGGTAAGTACTAAAAGACTCTGTAATGGCCTCTTGGATTTTAAAAACAGCTCGCTTTTTTGTATTTCTCAGACTTAAAGAGCGATAATTCAGGTTTGTTTCCAAGGCACTATTTAATTCCTCTCGATTAATCTCTATTGGAAGAATATCATATTCAGGTTCGGCCAGAACTTTTATACTTTCAATATGAATTTCTAACCCCTTTAATGCCTTTTCATTATCCTGAACAGTACCGATTACCTCTAGAGGGGTTTCAAGTCTTAGGGTTGTGTCTGTATCTGATTCAACTAACTGGATAATACCTGTTTTATCCCTTAACATAATGAATTTAAGCTTTCCAAAACTTCTAATTTTGTGTACCCAGCCTTTTACAAGCACCTTTTCTCCAACATGTCCTTTTAAATCGTGAATATAGGTTCTTATCATTATTTCTTCTCCTTTTTATAATATAATTAAATTTCTGCATTAAAAAACCCCATCCCTATAATACAAGGGACGGGGCTGCCGTGGTGCCACCCTAATTAACGATAAACGTTCACTCTATCATGTACAGATTAATACCGATACACTATTCCTATAACGGCGGAACCCCGTCTAAGTCTACTTTCCTATGGGATTTCGGTTAGAAGCTCTGAGGTGTTCTTCAATATGTGATCCGTACCGAACTTTCACCATCTTCGGCTCGCTAAAACTTCACATCATATTTACTCTTCTCTTCATAGCAGATAAGTATATATTTTGTAGTATTTCCACATGTTATTTATCATTATACATATTTATGGATGGTAAAGCAAGTATTAATTTGAAAATTCATAATGAATTAATAAAGGGGAATTTTAATAATCTGACCTGGATAGATATCTGATGTCTTTAGATTATTTAATAGACTTATTTCATATAAAGTTTTCCTGATATCTTTTCCTTCTTTCGTATATTTTTTAGCTAAATCCCACAACGTATCCCCTGGCTTTATGTACATTTCAAAATAGTTTTTTTCTTTTTCCATGCTTTCTGCAGAGCTGACTTTCATAAATGTACCTGTACTACTTACAAAAATGATAATAAGAATGAATAATGTTAAAATGAAACGAAATGGATTTTTAATAATACCTTTTTTCTTTTTCATAAATACCTCCGCCCCAAACAAATGTTCTTTTTTATTATTCTATCAGAACATAAGTTCGATGTAAAGATTTTTTTTATAAATCGAACGGGCGTTTGCTAGCTATCTATAAATATGCTATAATATAAGAAAACCATTGTGAGGTGCTACAGGTGATATATGATATGAATGAACAACAACAAAAAATATTTGATTACATAAGAAATGAAGTAAATAAGAAAGGGTATCCCCCTTCAGTTCGGGAAATCTGTGAGGCAGTTGGGCTGAAATCTACATCAACTGTTCATGGTCACTTGGCGAAGTTAGAGAAAATGGGGTATATTCGTAGAGATCCAACAAAACCAAGAGCTATAGAAATTTTAGGAGATAATAGCGACCCATTGATTCATAAGAGTGAAGTTGTACAGATTCCTATTGTTGGCAAAGTGACAGCGGGGCAACCTATCTTGGCTGTAGAAAATATCGAGGATTCCTTCCCCGTGCCTTTAGATTTTTTAGATAACAGCATGCATTTCATGTTGAAGGTAAAGGGTGACAGCATGATAAATTGTGGTATCCTGGATGGAGACTATGTATTGGTAAAACAGCAGCAGACAGCTAAAAATAGAGATATTGTCGTAGCCCTTATAGAAGAAGAAGCAACTATCAAACGGTTCTATCGAGAAAAGGATTATATTCGGCTGCAACCAGAAAATCCGTTATTGGAACCAATATTGGTCAAAGAGGTCACTATCCTTGGGTTGGTAAAGGGTGTTTTTAGAAAAATGTAAAAATGAGCCTAAGATAAATTCTTAGGCTCATTTTATGTATATTTATAATTTTAGGCAGTCCTTCTCCAGCATTCTCTGTAAAGCCTTTAAAACTCCAAATTTGGCATGTTCAAAGGTTAATCCTCCTTGATAATATACGATATAGGGTTCTTTGATTGGTGCATCGGCGCTTAATTCTATTGATGACCCTTGAACAAAGGCTCCAGCGGCCATGATAACGGGAGAATCATATCCAGGCATATCCCAAGGGACTGGATTGACAAAGGAGTCAATGGGAGCAGCCGCTTGTATTCCTTCGCAGAAAGCAATCACACTATTTTTGTTTCCAAGTTTGATAGATTGAATAATATCACTTCTTCGATCTTGATAGTTTGGACATACTTCATATCCTAATTTTTCAAAAACTCTGGCACAGTATATTGCCCCTTTTAAAGCCTCTGATACAATATGGGGTGCCATAAATAGTCCTTGTAGTATACTTCTGGTCATTCCAAAGGTTAAGCCACACTCTTTCCCTATTCCTGGCGATGTCAGTCTATGGGAGATCAGTTCAATTAAATCTTTTCTGCCTACTGCGTATCCCCCTGATAAGGCTAAACCTCCCCCTGGATTTTTTATAAGAGACCCTGCGGCAATATCGGCACCTACATCTGTTGGTTCTAATATGTCTAAAAACTCTCCATAACAATTATCCACCATAAAAAGGATATTGGGATGAAGTTCTTTTACTGTTTTGATGGTAGCCCTAATATCATCAATCATTAGGGCCTTTCTCCAGCCATAACCTGTAGAACGTTGAATAAAAATCATTTTCGTGTTATTTGTAATGCTTTTTAAGAGTAGGGCTGTATCGATTTCACCGTCCCTAGTCAGTTCAACTTGTTTATATGTAATTCCATATTCCTTTAAAGAGCTAGCATGACTCCCCCTGATTCCAATGACTTCCTCTAGGGTGTCGTAGGGCTTGCCCGTGGCTGAGATGAGTTCATCCCCTGGTCTTAATATGCCAGTTAAACATAGGGTTAATGCATGGGTTCCAGATACAATGGTAGGACGAACAATGGCGTCCTGTGTATGGAAAAGCGCTGCATAGACCTGTTCAACTGCTTCCCGTCCTATATCATTGTAACCATAGCCCGTATTCCAATTAAAGTGTATATCACTAATCCGACAGTCTTGCATTACTTTAAGTACTTTGTATTGATTATACTCCCTTCGTTCATTTAAAATATCAAATTGTTCTTGAATTTCTTTTTCAGCTTCAAGCCCTAGGTTAATTACCGCCTCACTAATATGCATATGATCCTTCAAAAAATCTTTTGTATATAAAGACATGGGTTTAAGTATCCCTCCTACTTTAAATTCTTTTGTATTGTAACATAAGTAAAGACAATATTCAATTTTCTTTCCCGCAAACAGGGCATTTGTCCAATAAATAAACTTCCTCTCTGAACTTCAATGGCGCATGGGCTAAAGCTTTTTCATACCCCTCGGTTATACCGGTTTTTCGACCAAAGTTATATCCGAACAAAAAAACGAACAAAATACCTATTGCTATATATCCAATATGCATAAAGATCTCCTCTTTCTATTAGCATCAATTGATTTTACCATATACTTTTTCAATAAGAAAATAACAAAGGATAATCAATACCAGCTTTCTAAAATCATACATAGTCAAGACAATAAACAGGATAATGGATACAGTTATAATTTCTATCTTCCCAAATTGATTGGCCAGATTATGGAATCCTAGTTTTTTATCCCAGTTCATATCTTTTAAATCATCTACGCATTGAATGAAAAAAATAGCCAAAATAGAAGTAAATATAGGTAAGAAAGAAAACTTTAAAAAATTGATTAACAGAATACATAGGCTTTCTTGCCAACCGGTCAATCCCGAGGGCAATTTTCGATTAAAGTTAAAAAACATGCCGAGGATATAGCTAGCACTAAATAAGGTGACAGCATAAGAAATATCTAATGTAACTGCTATTGTAAACAATATAAGTCCATATGGCAATAAAGCATATTTTAGAGCAGGATCTTTCATTCTAGAAGGGATTTCATCATCTAAATAGCTGTCTAGCAGTTTAATAACAATACCTATAATAGCAGCAGCGCCTAGTTGATAAAAGAAACTATAGTCTACGACAGACAAAGGTCTTCACCTCACTAAAACCAGCTTTTGTCATTGCAGAAATAGGGATAACATGATGTTGAGGAAATTCTTTTTGTAGCTGTACTACTGTTGCATTATTTGGAATCAAATCTGTCTTATTTGCCAATATTCCATAGCCTTCCCTACTAGCACCAAATTCAGATAGTTGGTAATCTACTTTTCCGATAGCATTATGAGCATCATCATAGTATAGGCTAGATATATCAAATAAATGCAAAATAATATCACTCTTTTGGATAACTGAAAGCGTTTGAGCCATGGCTCTCCTTATGTCCAAATTCTTATGAATTCCATCTGTTAATCCACTGCTGTCTATAATTTCAAAAGTTTCCCGTCCTTTTCCTACAGGAATATCCATTTCTAATATCTGCAGACATAGTGTCTTATATGGATTTATAGAAGAGAGAAGGGCTCTTCCCTCTTCTATAGTATAGGTTTTGTTCTCAATACATCCATTTGGATATACAGATTTAATATTAATTGTTTTCATATGTAGATATTGAGCAAAGTTTAGTATAAATAATGTTTTTCCTACATTGGGTTTTCCTACAACTAGACATCGCTTCATGAAAAGTCCTCCTCAGTAATATCTTTGCTGCTTAACATAAGCAGATTTTCTCTAGAATAATTACCCCCTGCTTCTAATCGTACAGCCTGTTTACGAATAGCTCTTTCAATAATATTTCGAACTAGCCTCGCATTCCCGCTGTTTAAGCCATCCTCATTTCTTTTGTAAGAAATGATTTTTGCAAGTTTGGCTTTGGCAGAAAGAGATAACTGATAATCTCTTTTTTCTACGATGCGTTCAGCAATACGTAGTAACTCCTCCATAGTATAATCAGGAAAATCTATGTGGATAGGAAATCTAGATTTTAAACCGGGATTTGATCGAAGAAACAACTCCATTTCGTCTTTGTAACCAGCTAATATCAAAACTAGATTATCCTTATAATCTTCCATTCCTTTTACAATCGCATCGATTGCTTCCTTACCAAAATCCTTTTCACCTCCCCTTGCTAGAGAATATGCTTCATCGATAAACATAATACCACCAATGGACTGCCTAATTTGTTCCCGAACCTTTACCGCTGTATGACCGATATATTCTCCTACCAAGTCTGCTCTCTCAATCTCAATTAAGTGACCTTTTTCCAATACACCCATTCTTTGAAAAATTTTAGCTAATAATCGTGCTACAGTAGTTTTTCCTGTTCCTGGGTTTCCCTTGAATATCATATGCAATACTAGACTATCTGCGGCTAATTGCTCGTCTTTTCGCCTCTTTTGTATATGGATATAGGCTTGTATTTCTCTAACCAGCTTTTTTACATTGGCCAATCCGATCAAGCTGTCTAGTTCGCTTAAAATATCCTCTATACTTTCCCCTGAATTTTTTTCTGGAGACATCAATATTGCTTTGCCTTTCCTCTTTGAGCTTAATTTCTTAAGGGCTTCCTCTGTGGAAAGTTTTCCATATTCAAACATATTCAATATATCTTGATAATAGCCGTCTAAAGAATAAAACCTCAAATTGATCACCTCTAAAATAGTTGCTATAACATCATATGCAAATTCCTATAATATTGAATCAAAAAGAATTAATTTTCTATGAAAATAGAAAATGGGCAGATTTTTTATCTGCCCATTTATAGGTTCAATTATTCGTCTTCATATTTTTTATTTGCTGTGGAAAAATTGATGGCTCTTACTGGTGTAATTGTTGAGATAGCATGCTTATAAATAAGGTGTTGTTTTCCATCACTTTCTAGCACAATGGTATAGCTGTCAAAACCTTTTACAGAACCTTTGAGCTGAAATCCATTTACCAAATATATCGTGATAGGAATATGTTCCTTTCTTACCTGATTTAAAAAAACATCTTGAAGATTAATAGTGGTTTTCATAAATTCACCCTCCCTATTTTAAAATGACATCTATTAATAGACATATTCTATAGTAAGTCTAAATTTCCTTCAATATATTTTGTTATGTCATGAATTAATATCTGTTCTTCATTATAAGTACTAGCATTAAACCATTGAAGTTTATCATACCGCTTAAACCAAGTGATTTGACGTTTAGCATAGCGCCTTGTATCTCTTTTTAGTATTTCTACAGCCCTTTCTAAGGAGTAATCCCCTTTTAAATATCGAATCATTTCTTTATAACCTAAGCCTTTCATGGATACAGCATCGATATCAAGTCCTATTTCCATCAGTTTTTTTACTTCTTCGACTAAGCCACTATTGATTAATAT
>JBFNEZ010000076.1:0-16021 GCA_040797825.1 Thermotaleaceae bacterium
GCACCCGGCTGTTAACCGGTAGGTTGAGGGTTCGAGTCCCCCCTCTGGAGCCAGATAGTGTTTATTTTTATATCTTTTAGGGCGCATAGCTCAGCTGGGAGAGCACCTGCCTTACAAGCAGGGGGTCATAGGTTCGATCCCTATTGCGCCCACCAATTTCATATATTAAAAATAAAAACAATTTATTTTTAATGATCATTTATCATGCGGGTGTGGCGGAATTGGCAGACGCACTAGACTTAGGATCTAGCGCCACGTGCGTGGGGGTTCAAGTCCCTCCACCCGCACCATGCATTTATTGGGGTATAGCCAAGTCGGTAAGGCACCAGACTTTGACTCTGGCATCCGTTGGTTCGAGTCCAGCTACCCCAGCCATAAAATAAGGAGAAGTACTCAAGTAGGCTGAAGAGGACGGTTTGCTAAACCGTTAGGCCGGGAAACTGGTGCGAGGGTTCGAATCCCTCCTTCTCCGCCATAGAAATAAAAAACTTACCTTTATGAAAAAAGGTAAGTTTTTTGCTATATAAAGATATTGAGAATAGAAAATAAAATAAAGGTGATATAATAATGTTTGATGATAAGGAAACGACGGAGGAATTGGGATGAGAAGGAGAAAAAAACCAGGTTCTAAGGAAAAATTACTAGGGAAAACCCATTGGGCTGTTCAAGAACCCATAAATTATAGGGAAAGATGGAAGGAGTATTTTCAAGGAAAGCAGGAAATTCATGTAGAGATTGGCACTGGAAGGGGGCAGTTTTTAACTACTTTGGCCTATGAAAATCCAGAAATTGCTTATATAGGTATTGAGATGAAGGAAGAAGTGCTTCTGCGTGCTGTTACAAAAGCAGAAGAAAAGAATCTGAAAAATATTGCTTTTCTTTTGTTTGATGCCAATCAGCTCATAGACATATTTGGAGAAGGAGAGCTGCATCGGATATACATCAATTTTTGTGATCCCTGGCCAAAAAAACGATGGGCAAAAAGGAGATTGACCTATAGAAAATTTTTAGAGAAATATAAATCTATGTTGGTTGAAAGGGGAGAGATTCATTTTAAAACTGACAATGAAAAGCTATTTGAATTCTCTTTGAATGAATTTTCATATAGTGACTTTCAACTGAGAAATATAAGCTTTGATTTGCATCATAGTGATTTTCAAGAGAATATTACAACCGAGTATGAAGATAAGTTCTCCCAACTAGGGAAACCTATTTTTCGTTGTGAAGCCATAAAAAGAAATTGACATTTTACCATCTTTGTGATGGAATGTTGATATCTAAATATATAAGGGGGATGGAAAATGGAATTAAAATATGTGGTGATTATTCAATGTGATATTACCCATAACCGCTGTAGTGGCTTTGCATGTACAGAAAGCTTTTACAGTCGGGAAGGAAAATTTGAGGTTTATAAGGATAATATAAAATATATCTCTTTTACCTGTGGCGGATGCTGCGGAAAAAGTGTTGCGGCAAAATTAGAGCATTTTTCCAATAAACTAAAGAAAAAGACTGATATTTCAAAGGAACAAGTAGTCATTCATTTTTCATCCTGCATGACCACAGATAATTATCATACCGATCGCTGTCCCCATTTAGATTATATAAAGGATATTGTTCGGAAGAAGGGTTATGAAAATCAAGTAGATGGTTCCTATGTCAGTAAGGGTGCTGTAAAGAGGAGAGAATTGGGTATCTATAAAACCTATTAATAGGAAGTTGGAACAAAAGCACTTTAGGTGAATGCGAGGGATAGTATATGAGTAGAGTAGGAGATAGAATTAAGGAAGAACGTATAAAAAAAGGAATAACCCCAAAGCAGCTGGGAAAAAAATGTGGTGTCACTGAGTCCTTTATCTTTGAAGTTGAAAGTGGAAAAAAAATTATTAATGAAGCGCTCATTGACCGCATTGGAAAAGCCCTGGGTGTAAATTTACAGGAGAGTATTTTATTGGAGCCTGACAAGGAAGAGGTTGTAGTGGCTCAAAAAGAGAGAAAAGTTGAAGTCATTCAACCAAAAAGGGAAATGGTTGAACCTCTGGCACAGTGGGATTATGCCCTATCCAATATTATTAAGAAGATACCTATTTATGATATAAATATGAAAAAGATCAAGGGGCATAGAAGTTTTCCTATTATCGATAGAAAGGTAGAGGGAATGAATCCAGAAAAGCTTATTTATATTGAAGTTCCTGATCAAAGTATGGGCGGTTTTCATATGGGCAAAGGGGATAGAGTCCTTATTTTTTTAAATCAACAGTGGACAGAGAATAGTTTCTTTCTTTTAGAAGCTGAGGGCAATAAGATGATTAGAAAGTTAAAACGGGCTGAAGGTGGCAAACTACAGCTTATTTCTAATCAGTACGAGCCAAAGCCTCTTATAAAGGATGCAAAGGAAGTAAAGATTATTGGAAAATGCTTGCGTATTGAAATTGAATTGGAAAAAACTATATGACCAAAAACCTTGTATTTACGTATAATAAGTATTATGTTAAAGGGATATGAGGAGGGATAAAAGGTGTATCTTCAAAACAGAAATTATTTGCTCTGTTTTCTGGTAGTTATCATCTTGTATTTCTTCTGTATAGATATATCCCTGGCAGATGCCGCTATAGTAAAAGAATTGCATCCAGAAAAAATGGGTAATTTCATAGAGACCGTAGAAAATAAGTCTGTATATCAAGTTTTTGTAGAGTTTAGAAATTTGATCGGAACCGTGTTTACTCTATATACTATCTTTATTGCAGCTTTAATCTTCATGGAAAATAAAAATCCTTCCAAGACCATCTCATGGCTTCTTATTTTGGTGTTGGTCCCTGTAATTGGCTTTGTTTTTTACTTATTCTTAGGTCATAATCTACGAAAAGAGAATATATTTAAAAAGAAAAAGGTCAGGGCTTCTGAGCATTTAGAAGAAGTAGCAAAGCTTCAACAGGAAGCTATTAAGGATAAGCAATTATTCTATGATGATGATAGTTTCGTGAAAAGAAGATTGATCAGTTTGATTCTAAATAATGCAAAAGCTCCCTTTACGATCAATAATCAGGTTACAGTACTGACAAATGGGGTAAGAACCTTTGAGTCTATTATTGAAGCCCTTAAAATGGCCCAGGAACATATCCATCTAGAGTACTTTATCATTAAGAATGACGCTATTGGAGGAAAAATCAAGAATATTCTTATGGAAAAGGCTCAAAGCGGTGTGAAGGTAAGAGTGATTTATGATAGTGTAGGCAGCTGGCGATTGGGAAAAGATTATATAGCCCAGATGCGAGAAGCGGGAGTAGAGATATATGGATTTCTACCTGTATTTTTTCCTTTATTGAGTCGTGAATTGAATTATAGAAATCATCGAAAAATCATTGTTGTGGATGGGAAAATAGGTTTTTTAGGAGGACTTAATATTGGTGATGAATATTTAGGTAACAATGTCTATTTAGGCTTTTGGAGAGATACCCATCTAAAGATGGAAGGAGAGGCAGTTTATGGACTTCAAAATATTTTTTTGGATGATTGGGAGTTTGTAACAAAGGAATCTATCGCTTTTGATCAAACCTTTTTTCCAAAACTCACTTATTATGGAGAACATCTCATCCAGATTACACCTAGTGGTCCTGACTCCGATTGGCAGACTATCATGCAAGCCTACTTTTCTATCATCGCCTCCGCAGAGGAGAAAATATGGATCAACACACCCTATCTCGTTCCCGATGAGAGTATTATGATGGCACTAAGAACAGCTGCTCTAAGCGGTGTGGATGTACGGATTATATTGCCGAGCAAACCTGACCATAGAACTGTATATTGGGCATCTATGTCTAATGTAGAAGATCTGCTGACAGCAGGGGTTAAAGTTTACAAGTATCAAAAGGGTTTTATTCATGCCAAAATATTGCTGGCTGATGGAACAACGGCATCTGTAGGAACGGCAAATTTAGATATACGTAGTTTTCAAATTAATTTTGAAGCCAATGCCTTTATTTACGACAGTGAAATTGTAGAAAGAATGGAAAAGGACTTTTTAGAGGATATCGAAGAGAGCAAAGAGCTTACCCTTGAAGACTATTTAAAGAGGCCTCTTCACGATAAAATTAAAGAGGCTACAGGACGATTATTCTCCCCTTTATTATAGGAATGGAGAAATGTACATAAGGAAAAATCCCTATTCATTCATTGAATAGGGATTTAATTTGTTAGCCTCTTGAAGCCTTTGCACGGGCATTTTTATCTAGAATTTTTTTTCTGATACGAATACTTTTAGGTGTAACTTCTACCAACTCATCATCTGCTATAAACTCTAAAGCCTGTTCTAAGGACATAATGACCGATGGAACCAGACGCATAGAATCGTCAGAGCCAGACGCACGGACATTGGTTAGCTGCTTTCGTTTACATACATTTACGGCAATATCTCCCGCCCGGGCGTTTTCTCCTACAACCATTCCTTCATAGACTTCTGTATTGGGTCCAATAAAAAGGCTTCCTCTTTCTTGGGCGTTGTACAGGCCATAGGTTACAGCAGTTCCTCCCTCAAAGGCCACCAGAGAACCTCTCGAACGAGATTTAATCTCACCTTTGTGAGGCGCATAACCATCAAAGATGTGGTTGAGTATCCCATTGCCTCGGGTGTCGGTCATGAATTCTGAACGATAGCCAATCAATCCTCTGGCAGGAATCCTAAACTCTATTTTAACAGAACCATTGCTGTTGGTGATCATGTTGATCATTTCGCCCTTTCTTTGTCCAAGGGTTTCAATAACTACACCCATATATTCTTCAGGAGTTTCAATGGTTACATGTTCCATAGGCTCGCTGAGAACCCCATCGATCGTTTTGAAGATAACTTCGGGCTTAGACACGGAAAGCTCATAACCTTCACGACGCATGGTTTCAATCAAGATGGATAAATGAAGCTCTCCTCGACCTGAGACTTTAAAAGAGTCAGCGGATTCAGTATCCTCTACTCGCAAGGCTACATTAGAAAGAAGCTCTTTCTGTAAGCGATCCCGCAGATGGCGGCTGGTTACAAATTGACCGTCTTTTCCAGCAAAGGGACTGTCATTTACAATGAAGTACATAGCAATGGTAGGTTCGTCAATTTTAATAAAGGGCAGAGGCTCTATTTTATCCGTAGAACAAATGGTTTCGCCGATATTCATATCATCTGTTCCAGCGATAGCCACAATCTCACCAAACTGAGCGGCGTCCATCTCTACTTTCCCAAGACCATGAAAGGCATAGAGTTTACTGATCCTAAAATTTTTAAAATTTCCATCGGCAGTACATAAAACCACTTCCTGATTCTTTCGAATACTTCCTCGAGTGATTTTTCCAATTCCAATCCGCCCCACATATTTATCATAATCAATGGAGGAGATGGTTAATTGGAGGCCATCCTCTAATATTCCCTCGGGTGCTGGTACCTTTTCTAAAATCATATCCAACAATGGGTGCATGTCTTGATTGGTATCCGTTATAACATATCGTGCAATTCCCTGTTTTGCAGAAGCATAGACAATAGAAAATTCCAATTGTTCATCATCTGCACCAAGATCGATAAATAAATCTAAGACTTCATCGGCAACGGCTTCGCATCTCGCCTCAGGGCGGTCAATTTTATTGATAACAACCACGGGCTTAATGCCTGACTCTAAAGCTTTTTTTAGTACAAATCTAGTCTGGGGCATAGGACCCTCAAAGGCATCTACAAGCAAGAGTACCCCATCTACCATTTTCATAATCCGTTCAACTTCCCCGCCAAAATCGGCGTGACCAGGAGTATCAACAATATTAATCTTTACATCTTTATAGAGGATAGAAGTATTCTTTGCTAAGATGGTAATACCTCGTTCCCTCTCCAAATCGTTTGAATCCATTACCCGCTCATCTATGTGCTCGTTGCTGCGAAAGGTTCCGCTTTGTTTTAAGAGCTCATCTACTAAAGTTGTTTTCCCATGATCGACATGGGCAATAATCGCAATGTTACGAATGTTTTGTTGAATCATTTGAAACTTCCTCTCCTGTAATTTATCCACATGACATTGTACCACGAAGTTAGGAAAAAGCACAATCTCTTGAAAACGAATTCCTTGTAATATTTTGACCAAATCTTCAATAAAAGATAGATATTTTGACTTATTGGAAAAAAGATGTTATGTTAAAAATAAAATGTGAGAATAAATTGCTTAGAATTGTGGATAAATAGGGGGCGAAGAAAAACTATCCACAGAAGGATGAGATTATAAACTATAAAAAGAGGAGAGGGCATATGAAGATAGGGGTCGGTGTATATTGGGAAAAATTTAATAGTCATAGAGCATTCTATATGGATCATTACGATTGTATAGAAATACAGGATTTTATTATGCCAGATAATCTAGACAGCAATCGGCAAAGGCGAGTTAATCAATATGGAGAAGCCCTTAGAAACTATCAAGGACTTAGAACCATCCATGGTCCTTACATTGATTTAGAGCCAATCAGCTTTGATCCGTATATACAGGAGGCAAGCTGCAATCGATACAAGCAATGTCTCGAAGTAGCAGCAGAATTGGACTGCGGCATAATGGTTATTCATTCTAGCTATGACCCTATAAAATCCTATGGGGGATATGAGGAGTATTTCTTAGAGGAAAATATAAAGTTTTGGAAAACACTGATAAAAGCATTTGAAGAGAAGAAGATATTGGCAGTTATTGAAAATGTCCACGATAGCAATTATAAGCTCATAAAATCTATTGTAGAGCAAATAAACTCCCCTTACTTGGGAGCCTGTCTAGATACAGGACATGCCCACGCCTTGGTTAAAACGGATGTACTTGATTGGCTTGAAGGTTATAGATCCTATCTTAAATATATTCATATCAATGATAACAATGGAGAGTTAGATCAGCATTTGCCTATTGGAGAAGGAAATATTAACTTTAAAGCTTTTTTTGAGAGATTAAAGGAAATAGGCTATAGAGGTATTGTTACCAATGAAATTTCTGGAGGAAGAACAGAACAAGAAAGAAATCTGGAACAACTGCGTAGGTATCTAAATAATTAAAAGGAGCACTTTACTAGAGTGCTCCTTTACTAATAGGCTTTTATATCTTCAATTAACTCATTAATTAGTTCCTTTACAGACATCAATTTGTCTACTTTGAATACCTTGGCACCTGCAAAGGCAAATCCTTTATCTAAATTACCTTTTTGTGCATTGATGAGAGCATCAGCAATACAATAGGGAGTTTCAGCAGGGTTACAAGGTTTTAAGCAATTAATGCATTTAATGCCCTTTGGCCTTCCATCTTTATAAACTTTCTCTAGAAAGCTATTTCGAATGGCTCTTCCCGGCATGCCTACAGGACTTTTTATCAACATAACATCTTCTGCCTTTGCATCAATATAAGCCTGTTTGAAAGCAGGAGAAGCATCACATTCGTAAGTGGCTACAAATCGAGTAGCCATTTGAACGCCAGAGGCACCAGACTGAAGAAGCTCAGCAATATCTTTGCCCCCATAGATACCTCCACCTGCAATTACAGGTATCTTACGGCTGTATTTTTCTTCAAAGGGTTTTATGGCCTCCAAAACATCTTGAAGCAACTTTTTAAGGGAAAAATCTTCTATTCGTTCCAGTTCTTCTGAAGAAAATCCTAGATGGCCTCCAGCTTCTGGTCCTTCTACCACAATGGCATCAGGCAAATAGCTGTGTTTCCGATCCCATTGTTTACAAATCAACTGGGCTACCTTTCCAGAAGATACGATAGGAGCAATTTTTGTCATAGAATCCTTTACCAATTCAGGCAGTTTCATAGGCAGGCCTGCTCCAGCAAAAATAATATCTATTTTTTCCTTGACTGCTGTTGTGACCATTTCATCAAAGTTATTGATGGCGGTCATGATATTTACACCGATAATTCCTTGAGGCGCCAGTTCTTTTGCACGACGTATATGGTATATAAGTCCGTCAATATTGGCTTGGAACTTGTCCCGAGAATAATGTTCCAATGTGAAACCTGGCTCAATCCCTGATATCACACCAATTCCACCGCAGTTGGCAACTGCAGCAGCTAGACCGGATAATGAAATTCCTACACCCATGCCTCCTTGAACGATAGGCACCTTAGCAATCAAGTCACCTATTTTTAATTCAGGTATAATCATTTTAACACTCCATTCTTATGAAATAAGCTATTTAAAATAATTATATAATAAATTAAAGATCTACTCAAATGATTCTTTCCTATTCGTCAGATACTATACACAGAATAGAAGAAAATATAGGATGTATAAGGGTATTATCAATATAAAGAAATTTCTGAAAATTATTTTTATTTAAAAAGTTGCTGTTGCAATGGATATGCAAAAGTATTATAATAGTATTGAATGTATAGCGTTTAAGCCTACACCCTTCCCAAAATCAATGGCTAGGTTGTTTGAAAGAGTAATGTTATATATTCTTAAATCCATTGATGAAGGGAGGTTGTTTTAATGTTCCAGGATAAAACAATCGAATGCAAAGAGTGTGGTGCTGAGTTTACATTTACTGCTGGTGAACAACAATTCTATGCTGAAAAGGGTTTTGATAATGAACCCAAAAAATGCAAAGACTGTCGCCAAAAGGCTAAGAGAAATTTTTCTAAGCCCAATAATGGTGGACAAAGAAGATCCTACGAAAGATAGGAACAAAAACCCACACCGGGAGGTGTGGGTTTTATTACTTTTCAATGGGTAACGTATTGGCACCATAGGGCATCAAAGTAATTTTGGGATTTTCTCCCCCATAGGTGTAGGCTATTTCCAAAGCTTCTTGTGGAGATTTTGCTGGAATGAAACCTAGCTTTTGCACTACATCATCAGCTAAGGAGGATATCAAAATAAGCTTTCTATATTTTGCGCCATAGGCTGTCTTATAGGCAGCATAGCCTGGCACTGTAAAATTACGTTTTAAGGCACTTTCCATTTTTTCTAAGGTATCATAGCGAAACCATTCGAGGAATTCTTCAGCACCCAGTCCATCCCTACATTCCGACAGAAGGATCAGTACACTATCTTCTTTTCCGCCGAAAATACAATTATCAAGTGTTTTAACTGTTTGATAGAGATTAATATCCTTTGGATATCCTCCAGCAGAGGCAATGAGAATATCGGCCTTTTCTTCTATTTCAATGCCATATAGCTGACGAATAGTATCACAGCCTTTCAACCAAGCTGCTTCAAAATCTCCTGCAACAAATTCTATAAAATCACCCTTTGCATCTAGAACTGCATTGAAAAGAAAATCAGGATTTACCTTTCGGCAAATCTCAGTAATATCCTGACGCATAGGATTGCCTTCTATTTTATTAGAGGCGGCATTGGGATTGAGTCCCCCATTCTCTCCTTCATTAAAGGTTAAACGGTGATTGCACTGAATGGTATCTAAACCGGCCACTCCAGGCACCATACCCTTAGCACCCCCGCCAAAGCCTGCAAAAAGATGGAATACAATCCCCCCCGTTAAAATTACTCGGTCAGCTTCTACTACTTTTTTGTTAATATAGATGGGTGTACCATAACTAGATGGACCTAGATAGGTGAGTTGTTCGGGATCATAGCAGTCGTGATCGAATGTGGCAATTCGTTTATAGATTTCTTCGCCTAGGATTAATTTTTTTTCTGCTTCCGTAGAAGGACGATGGGTACCTAAGGCAATTAATACAGAAATGTCTTCATCGGGAACACCTAAACCATTGAGGTAATTTACAAGATGAACTAGAAAACGGTCTGTTTGTATCCATGCTCTGGTGATGTCACTGACAACGAGTACAACCCTTTCTCCCCGATGGCAAATCTCCTTAAGGGGAGGTTTGCCAATAGGATGTTCTAAGGCAGCTAGGATCTTTTCAGCCACATTTTCTATAATGGGAGAATCCTTGGGCTTAAGCACATGTAGAAGTTGTTTCTCATCAATATGAAAGCCATGCTGTGTGTTTCCATACTTAAAAAAATACTCTTTCAACCTAATCCCTCCTAAAAACCTGCAATTACAGAACCATCAAAGGTTTCATCAATAAAAGCCTTTACTGCATCCGATTGATATATTTCCACTAGCTTTTTAATTCGTTCATCATCTTTAGTGTCGGGTCTCACAGCAATGACATTTACCCAAGGAGAATCTTTGGGCTCAATGAAAATAGAATCTTTTACAGGATTAAACCCGGCTTCAATCGCAAAGTTTGTATTGATTACTGCAGCCCTTACATCAGGTAAGGAACGAGCTACCATTGGTGCCTCTAATTCAATAAGTTCAATGTTTAAAGGATTTTCTACAACATCCTTTAGCGTGGCGGCAACCCCTATACCTTCTTTAAGCTTGATAACCCCTGCAGACTCTAGAAGAATAAGGGCTCTGGCTCCATTTGTAGGATCATTAGGCAGTGATACCTTATCTCCTGTTTTTAAATCAGATAATGAACCAATTTTTTCTGAATATACACCCATTGGGAAGTTTACTGTAGTGGCAATGCTAAGCAAATCCATTTTTTGATCGGCGTTGAATTTATCAAGATAAGGCTGATGCTGAAAACTATTTACATCTAATTGTTTTTCAAATAAATGCACATTTGGCTGTACATAGTCACTAAAAACAGTTAACTGAATCTCTAGGCCTTGTTCTTTTGCCAATTCTTTTACCTTTTCCATAATTTGTTCATGGGGGCCAGCGGTTACGCCCACCTTAAGTGGTGCAGTGTCTGTAGAGCTTGTGGGTTTGCTTCCGCAGCCAGTTAAGAAAGCTCCTAATAATACAAGAGATAAACATAATGATAAAATCTTTTTCATAGTAAACAGCTCCTTTTAGTATGATTTTAAAGTAACTCCTAGTCCTTTTTTGGTGGACAACCAACCCTCAAAGCCTATGAAGAAATGAGGCCAATTCTTTTTAGGGATCGTTTGTAGATGCAGAACAATTATCTTGTGTGACCAGTCTAGTGATATTGCTGTTGGGCTAAATTGGCAGTAAAGCTGGTATCATTTGGATTGGTTGAGAAGTCACCTCCTTTTGGATAAATGAAAAAGTCTTTCTGATAGATAGAAAGACTTGGATTCATTTCACTATCTCCCAGAATAAATTCTGCAGGATTTAGCACCGTGCTCATTATAAAAATGCCGGTTGCCGGGTTTCACAGGGCCAGTCCCTCCACCTCTCTTGATAGAAATATTCAATTGATTTGATTATAGAGATTCACCGGATAAATGTCAATAGTATTTTGAAAAATAATTTTATTCAAATTTAGCAATCGCTTTTACTAACTTTTCTGGTACAGCAGCACACAGCTCTTTTGAAACAGCACATACTGCAAAACGAATACCTTTGCCCATGGCAACAGCAAAAACTAGATCTTTTTGAAGTTCTTGAGCAACTGCTTCAGGATTTTTGCAGGGAATAGTAATAAAGAAGCCTGCTTTGTAGGGACATATCTTTAATCCTACTTTTTGTGCATTCTCTATGAAAGCCTGAGCCCGATCGGAAAGCATTTTCTGAAGTAAGGCCCTTTCTTGTTCGACCTGTGTAAAAATCTGGGGATCATCGAAAATTTGACCTAGTACAGCCATAGCAGGACGTGTACCATTGGACCATACACCACGATTTGAGAACTGTCCTACAGATTTAAATTCTTCTGCAACACTGTTATTGGAGCTGACACATAGCATGGCACCACTTCTCATGCCATACATGGTATAGCCCTTTGACATACTAAATGCTATAATCGTAAGGATGTTTTCTGGAAGCCCGCCAAAGAGTTTCATAAAGGATCTGCATGCCTGGGTTTCTCCAGCAAAATCAATATAGGCAATATCTACAAAAAGGATAATCTTCTTTTCTCTATCAGAAACCTTCTGCTTTAGGAAGGCTAAAACTTCTATCCATTCTTCTTCTGATAAACTGTATCCTGTTGGATTGTGAGCAGGGCTATTGAGGAGAATAACCAGCTGTTCTTGTTCTTGAAGAAGGCTGTGAACTTTCTCTTGGAAAGCGTTGATGTTGAAAGTATCTTTTTCATTGAAGAGGGTATAGGTTTCTATGGAACGGCCATGCTCTTCAGCAATGGTTTTATATGGGCCCCAATACCAATCGGAGGTTAAAATCTTATCTCCAGGATTTGAATAGTTCCAAATAGCATGTCGGATAGCTCCACTACCTCCGGGAGTTGCAATGGATTCAATGTATCCTTCTGGAATTTGCTCTCGAAAAACTGCTTTTTTTGAAGCTTCTAAAAAGCTGGGCAAACCCTCAATGGGGGCATAAGCAGCATATTCTGTTGGAGAAAGGTTTCTTAGTAAATCGATGATGCTTGGCAAAACGGACAAGCTTCCATTGTCCTCCAATAGAGCACCAATAGAGGCATTGGCCACTTTCTCAGGACCATGAATTTTAGCAGCCTCCTGTGCAGCCACATTTACAGCAAAAATTTTATCATTTTCAGCAGCCCTTTGTGAATGGGGTGCTGCCATAGAAAATTTTATTGTCACAATACATCCTCCTCTTTACAATGGTATAATTGCAATTATAGAGTAAGTAAGAATGATAAAAACTCGAAGAACAAGAAATTCTTATGATAGCAACATACCAAAATAGTTGAGACTATTATATCCGCATAATTATGAATTGTCAACCAATTGCCTGGAGCCATTCTTAGAAAAGGAAAATCATTGGACATGTAAGGGAGGAAGAAGTGTGGGTGCCTTTATAGAATTTAGTTTTTTTGCAGTTTATGCTCCTTGATAAAAAAAACACTGGATATTGATCTATGTCACAGAAATTCAAAGGACTTCGTCTTATAATTAGGTATATAAAAACAATGAAAGGGGAATGCCCAATGGCCTTAAGAAAAATAGTTCATATAAACGAGGATAAATGTAATGGTTGTGGATTATGTGTACCTTCCTGTGCAGAGGGAGCGATTCAAATCATTGACGGGAAAGCAAAGTTATTATCTGATAATTTATGCGATGGTTTGGGTGCCTGTTTGGGAGATTGTCCAAAAGGAGCCATTGAGATCATTGAGCGGGATGCAGATGAATTTGATGAAGAAGCGGTAAAAGTTCATTTAAGCGAAGAAAATAAGAGCAAGGTTATAGCTGAGCCTCAAAGTATTCCTCATGGAGGTTGCCCAGGAACCAAGGTAAGAAGCTTTAATCAGCAAAAAGAGACGGTAGTATCCGCCGGTGGGGGAGATGTGGAAATAAGAATTAAATCTCAACTCACCCAATGGCCTGTACAATTGATGCTGGTACCACCTACAGCACCCTATCTAGAAGGGGCGGATTTATTGGTTACAGCCGATTGTGTTCCCTTTGCTTATCCCAATTACCATCTAGAGTTATTAAAGGGAAGAAAGGTAGTTGTGGGCTGCCCTAAATTAGATAATATAGAGCTCTATGTAGAAAAGCTCACCAACATGATAAAGCTAAATAAACTCAATAGTATTACAGTGGCTTTTATGGAGGTGCCGTGCTGTAGTGGGATTGTAAAAGCTGTAGAAAAGGCGATTGCGCAGGCAAAGGTTGAAATACCATATTATAAAATTAGAATTGGCATCGAAGGGACCATGACAAAGTTATAAAGCAGAGGGAGCATCTCTCTGCTTTTATATTTTTTTGTTGAAAAGTAAAGAATTATAAAATATGATATTTGATATTTTATATACGATGTGATACAATTCAAACTATAGAGGTGAATCCCATGGACTTTTATACAAAAAATGATATCATTTATCGTAGGCTAAAGGACAAGATTATTGATGGTATTGTAAAACCTGGAGAAAGATTGATTATTTCTGAGCTGGCAGCTGAGTTCGATGTAAGTCCTATGCCAGTGAGGGAAGCGATCAAAAGATTACAGCAGGAAAATTTCCTAGAGGTGATTCCTCATATAGGAGCAAGGGTGATTTCCTTTGAACTGGAAAAATTTAAAGAAATTGCTCGAATCCTCATAGAATTGGAAGGATTGGCCACAGAATTGACAACCCCCTATATACAGGGAGAGATTGTTGAAGAATTGAATCAATTGATGAAAGAGATGGAAAGGGCTGTTAAAGAGAAGGATCATAGTCGGTATGGACAATTAAATAAAGAATTCCATATGAAGATTTATGGTGCGGGTCCTTATCCCTATTTATATGAATTGATATCGAACCTGTGGGAAAAGACAGAGTTTTTAAGAGCCATTTTTACTAAGTTTATTGGAAGGCCTCAAAAATCTTATGAAGAGCATATTCTATGGTTGGATGCCCTTGTTAAAGGGGATGCAGCAAAAGCTAAAGAAATATTAAAAGAGCACCGCATCAGCGCTTTTAGAATTTTTATCCAAGTACATCAAAAAGAAATAACTAAGTAATTTTTGATTTTGCAAGGATTCTCCCCATCCCCATAAAAAACAAATACATATCTATTTTGGGAGAGTATGAAAACGCTTTCAATATATTTGATCAAATATATAATATCCAGTTTACAATCTGAATTTTTGGATATATATGAAATAAAGTAGATTTATCCTCAAATAGGGGAATAATAAATTAAACATGAGAAAAGGAGGCAAAATAATGATGAAGCAAGCATTAGAAGGAATCAAAGTATTGGATTTGACAAGGGTATTAGCAGGTCCCTATGCAACCATGATTATGGCAGATATGGGTGCAGATGTTATTAAGATTGAAGCTCCAGGGGTTGGGGATGATTCTAGAGCTTTTGGCCCTTATATCAACAATGAGAGTGCCTATTTTATGAGCTTAAACCGCAACAAAAGAAGTATTACATTGAATTTGAAAAAAACTAAGGCAAAAGAATTATTTATAGAAATGGTGAAAAAGGCTGATGTAGTGGTTGAAAACTATAGGCCTGGCACCATGGAAAAATTGGGTTTAGGCTATGAAGAGTTGAAAAAGATAAATCCTGGAATTATTTACGCAGCATCTTCTGGTTTTGGTCATTCGGGCCCTTACAGCAAAAGAGCCGCCTATGATGCAGTAGTACAAGCCATGGGCGGTATTATGAGCATCACTGGACCTAAGGGAGGTAAACCCACAAGGGTAGGTCCATCGGTAGGGGACATTACGGCGGGCTTGTTTACAGCTATCGGTGTGTTAGCTGCGCTAAACTATCGAAATCAAACGGGTATCGGACAAAAAGTAGATGTGGCTATGTTAGATTGTCAGGTAGCCATATTAGAAAATGCTATCGCCAGATACGTAGTAACAGGGGAAGCACCAAAGCCTGCTGGAAATAGACACACCTCTATTACACCTTTTGAACCCTTTGAGACTAGCGATGGGGAGATTATGATTGCAGCGGGAAATGATGCATTGTTTGAAAAGCTTTGCAAGGTTTTAGGAAAAGAAGAGTGGATACAGGATGAACGTTTCCAAACAAATCCACTGAGAACAAAAAATGTGGAGGAATTAGTTCTGCTTATCAACGAAGAAACTAGAGGTAAAACTACAAAAGAATGGCAGGATATATTAGATGAGGCAGGTGTACCAAACGGACCAATCAATACTATAGACAAAGTACTTGAGGATCCACAGGTATTGGCAAGAGAAATGGTAGTTGAAGTAGATCACCCTGTTGCAGGACATCTAAAAATGGCAGGAGTGCCGATTAAAATGAGTGAGACCCAAGGAAGTGTACGTACCCATGCACCTCTTCTAGGACAACACACCGATGAAATCCTTAAAGAACTTTTAGGCTTAAAGGATGAAGAAATTGAAGCATTAAAAGAAGAAGCGATATTTTAAAAAAACTTTTTAAAAGTCAGATAGCAACCCACAGCTGTAGATAGGCACTGCGGCTGTGGGTGACTATAAAATCAGACACCTCATATATCTCCCAACTTTATGCCAAAGCCGCTTTACCAAGGGAAAATGTTAGAAAAGGTGGTTTTGTGAGGAATGGGGTTTATGAGGATTTATTATGACAGCAACTGGAACAGCAGCTTTTAAATCAGAGTAGGAGGTATAGAAAAACATGGCAAATAACAAAATAGAAGATTTGC
>JBFNEZ010000077.1:0-15943 GCA_040797825.1 Thermotaleaceae bacterium
GTAATGTCATAGACAATACGATTGACATTGTCCACTTCGTTGACAATTCGATTAGATATCTTTTCTAGTACCTCATAAGGGATTCTGGCCCAATCGGAGGTCATGCCATCAGAGCTTGTTACGGCTCGCAGGGCTACGGTGTGGCTGTAGGTTCTTTCATCGCCCATAACTCCTACACTTTTGATATTTGGCAGGGCTGTGAAGTACTGCCAGATTTCTCGGTGGAGTCCTGCTTTTCGGATCTCATCCCGTAAAATTGCATCGGATTCACGAACAATAAGGAGCTTGTCTTCCGTTATTTCTCCCAATACACGGATGGCCAAGCCTGGACCCGGGAAGGGTTGACGCCATACGATTTCTTCTGGAATATCCAGTTCTTCACCCACTTTTCTTACTTCATCCTTAAACAACTGACGCAGCGGTTCAATAAGGGAAAACTGCATATCCTCCGGAAGACCGCCCACATTGTGATGGCTCTTGATGACTGCTGCTGTATCGGTACCGCTCTCGATCACGTCGGGATATACCGTACCTTGTACCAAATAATCAATCTGCCCCAGCTTAGATGCTTCCTCTTCAAAAACACGGATGAATTCTTCTCCAATGATCTTTCGCTTTGTCTCAGGGTCAGATACGCCCTTTAATTTCCCTAGGAATCGGTCCTTGGCGTTGACGCGGATCAAATTCATGTGGAACTTCTCCTTAAATACCTGCTCCACCTGATCCCCTTCATCCTTTCTCAGCAGACCATGATCCACAAAAATACAGGTCAGCTGATTGCCGATGGCTCGGTGAACCATTACCGCCGCAACGGAAGAATCTACCCCCCCCGATAGGGCACAGAGGACTTTTTTGTCTCCTACTTTTTCCTTTATTTCCTTGATGGACTGCTCCGCAAAATCATGCATGTTCCAATCGCCAGCGCAACCACACACTTCAAAGACAAAATTCTCAATGATTTCTCTGCCCATTTCTGTATGCTCTACCTCTGGATGGAACTGTACGGCATAGAGCTTTTTGCTGCTGTTTTTCATGGCTGCCACAGGACAATGGTCCGTTGTAGCCGTAATGGTAAAGCCTTCAGGTGCAATTTCTATAAAATCCGTATGACTCATCCAACATTTGGTATTGTCAGGAATGTCTTTAAAGATTCCCTCTTCATCGGTAATATGCAATGCTACCCGACCATATTCCCGGGACTGAGCACGATTGACCTTTCCTCCAAAGAGGTGGGCCATCAGCTGACCGCCATAGCAAATTCCCAACACAGGTATGCCCAATTCGAACAATTCCTTATGGCAGGTCGGCGAATTTTCTGCATAAACACTGGAAGGACCTCCTGTAAAGATAATTCCCTTAGGATTCATCTCCTTTATTTTTTCTAAAGGGGTTCTAAAGGATACTACTTCACAATACACATTGGTTTCTCTTACTCTTCTGGCAATCAATTGTTTATATTGACCACCAAAATCTATGATTAATATGAGCTCTTGGTCTTTCATCCTTAAACCTCCCGTTATCAGTCACTTAGACTGTAGTTTGGCGCTTCTTTGGTGATGCTGATATCATGGGGATGACTTTCTTTCAATCCTGCCGCAGTGATTTTGATAAATGTCCCCTCTTCTTTCAACGCTGTGATTGTCGGTGTACCGCAGTAGCCCATACCAGCCTTTAGTCCTCCCACCAGCTGATAAATGGTTTCTTTTAAAGCACCCTTGAAGGGAACCATTCCCTCTACACCTTCTGGTACAAACTTTTTGGCATCTTCTTGGAAATAGCGATCTTTGCTTCCTGCACCCATGGCGCCTAAAGAACCCATTCCTCTATATACCTTAAAGCTTCTGCCTTTGTATATCACGGTCTCCCCTGGGCTTTCTTCCGTTCCCGCAAAGAGAGAACCAATCATACATACATCTGCACCAGCAGCGATAGCTTTTGGAATATCTCCCGAGTATTTGATACCACCATCAGCAATGATAGGAATATCATAGGCTTTTGCCGTTTTCGCACAATCAAAAACTGCTGTTACTTGAGGAACACCAATTCCCGCAACCACTCGAGTGGTACAGATGGAACCAGGTCCTATTCCAACTTTTACTGCATCAGCACCAGCTTTGATTAAATCCTCCGTGGCTTGGGCTGTCGCTACATTTCCAGCAATTACTTGAAGTTCTGGGTAGATGGCTTTCAACCTTGTTACTGCGTCCAGCACCCCTTGGGAATGCCCATGGGCCGTATCCAAAACAACCACATCTACTCCAGCCTTTACCAAAGCCTCTGCTCGCTTCAGCATATCTCCTGTGATACCTAGGGCTGCACCTACAAGAAGTCTTCCTCTTTCATCCTTGGCAGAATTCGGATACTGGATGGTCTTTTCAATATCCTTAATTGTAATCAAGCCCTTTAGATAGCCTTCTCCATCGACAATGGGCAGTTTTTCAATTTTTCTGCTTTTAAGTATTCTTTCTGCATCGGCCATGGAAATTCCTTCATGAGCTGTAACCAAATTCTCCTTGGTCATGGCCTCTCCAATTGTTTTATTCATATCATTTTCAAAACGAATATCTCGGTTGGTTAAAATACCTACCAGTTTCTGCTTTTCATCGGTGATGGGTACTCCAGAAATATGATAACGCTCCATAAGCTCCAGGGCATCGGCAATTACATGTTCTGGAGATAAATAGAAGGGATCTACAATGACACCATGCTCGCTTCTTTTTACCTTGTCTACTTCTAAAGCCTGTCTCTCAATAGGCATATTTTTATGAATAATGCCGATTCCTCCCTCACGGGCAATAGCAATGGCCAGTTTTGCTTCTGTTACGGTATCCATCCCTGCACTCATCAGCGGTATATTCAGCCTAATTTTCTTCGTTAATCGTGTCTTTACATCTACATCCTTTGGCAATACTTCTGATTTTTGAGGGATTAGCAAAACATCATCAAAGGTTAGACCTTCCTTCAATACTTTTCCTTCCATTTTCCCCATCCTTTCCATTGGTAAGATTTCTATTGTCCGTAAGCATCCTTTGCCCTAATCATAGATTGCTGTTCTAGGGTCCTGCTTATACAAAAGATGCAATAAAAAAACAAAACCATGGAAAATTTCAAGAGTGAAATTATCCCATGGCCACATCTCATCTAACATGATCCGTTACATGTACCATAATTCCACCCATAGTAAGACAATTTACGGTTGTCCTGTAGAAACGTCAGAGCCCTATTCTCCGACATATATGAGCGTAACCAATCTTTGTTTTCTATATAACGTATCAAATATGAAAAATCTTGTCAATATAGATGAAGGAAAATAAATATATTCGCAATTTTCAACAAACGAATTAAGTATTTATTTTCTGCTCTTTTCCCCATGGCATACAGCCAGGCATTTATCACAATGGCCAACGCCATGAGCTTTCTTTACTTAGAAGCACACACTACAAACATGGGGTTGGGTGTATAGAGGATTTTTTGTATGTCGTTATATATCCATTCATTGATGTTCTCTTCTACCACAATTTCCTTATACCCCAACTGAGGTAATATTTTCTGATCCCACTTGGGCCTTTTCTGATAAGTAAGAGGCAGGTTTCTTCCTATGTCTTCACTCTCTTTTGCTCTTTCTGGAGATAGCCCATCGGGCATTCCATGTTCTATAGCCATCTGGCGATAATGTTCGTACTGCTTTTGAAGCTCTGGATCCGATAAACGAAGGTACCAGTTGGCATCAAATATCAGTATTTTCCCTTCAGGCTTCAGTAAACGATACCATTCCCTATAGGTTTCTTGGGGCTTGGTCAAGGTCCATACCACATTCCTGCTGACAATAAGATCCAGACTTTCATCGGGCAAATCTATTTGATGAGCCTCCCCCTTCATAAAGTTTCCCTCAAATCCTGCATGCTCCATATTCTTTTTAGCTTCCTTCAGCATGTCTTCACTGACATCAAGACTTGTAACCTGATAGCCTAATTCTCCCATTAAGATGGAGAAAAAACCTGGTCCTGCTCCTACATCTAGAGCCTTTCGTCCTGCTCCTTCTCCCCCATATTTTTTAATGAGCCCTTGCCAGGATGCTTTTACAGGACTGTTTATCTGTTCTTGAATGGATGCATTATAGCCTTCGGAACGTCCACTCCAATATTTTTCTATTTGTTTTTCAATCATGTTCTTTTCTCCTTTTCATGAGTTTGTGGTAAAATCGGGTTGCAGGGTCTGCAACCCCTACAGGCTTGTCTTTACAAAGAATAATCTAAAGCTTAGGAATTGGTTCTTCCTACAAGGGGCTTGTTCCCTATTTCTTTTTTTCTCGATAGGGCAATGCATGCCGCAATAATACAACAGCCTCCTAAAATCGTATAGATATCGGGTATTTCATGAAAGAATAAAAATCCCCAGCTTGCTGTAAAAACAATGCCAATGTATCGGACTACTTCTACCACCACGGCACTTTCATGGGTGAAGGCCTTTGTCAAAAATACCTGAGCCAGTAATGAAACAACGCCAATGCAAATAAGATAGAAGAGTTCGAGAAGATTGGGTATGATAAAAGAATTCCACATCAGCGGAATAGAAACTACCGCAGCGGCCGCCATAAAATAAAATATGATTTCATAGGTATGATGTTTTTTACTCAGATAACGAATGGAGGTAGCAGCCCCTGCTGCCAGTAAGGCACTTAAGAGTCCATATAGGGCGTCCACCGAATAGGTTGAAAATTGAAAGGGCTTCATGACCAGTATTACCCCTAAAAAGATTAATGGCAGGTAGAATAAGGTTTGACGAGGTATCCTTTCTTTTAGGAAAAAGGCGGCCAAGAGAATGACAAATACAGGGGATAGGTTGACCAATACAATGGCATCTACCAAGGGTATTTTAGAAAGGGTATAAAAATAAGCCACCATGTACAATCCCCCTAGGATTCCCCTTAATGCAAGCATTGGAATCCCATGTCTTGAAAAGGCTACTTTTTCCCGTCTCATGAAATAGTAAATCATGATGGTTCCGATAATACTCCTAAAAAAAACCACTTCATTGGAAGGAACCGATAGACTAGCAGCCTTTACCAGAGCATTCATAATGCTAAAAACAAAGGAGGACAAAACTGCCAATAGTACACCATTTTTCATTTTCTTCTCTCCATTTCCTATAGAAAATCTTCCTCTAGCTCACCACGTCTACCAGCTGCTTTGTGTATTCATGACGCTCTTTACTCATGATTTGATGACTCATAAACCGGTCTACGATTTCCCCTTCTTTCATGACGATGATGCGATCACTCATCATCCGTACAGCTGCAATATCATGGGAAATAAACAGATAGGACATTCCTAACTCCCTTTGAAGACCTTTCAATAGCTCTAGTATCTGAGCCTGTACCGATACATCCAAGCTGGAAGTGGGTTCATCGCAAACCAGCAGCTGGGGCAGCAGACTAATCCCTCGGGCAATGGCTACCCGCTGCCGCTGGCCCCCGCTTAGTTCATGGGGATAACGATCCATATGCACTGCCTGTAATCCCACCATCTCTAACAACTTTGCTGCAGTATCCCTTCTAGAATGTCGAACCTCTGACAGAAAAGGCGGATGGACATCTGGAAAATTGTCTAGTGGCTCTAATATAGACCTCCATATAGGTAAACGCTGATTCAAAGAAGCCGTTGGATCTTGAAAAACCACTTGAATATGACGTCTTTCTTCCCGCAAAGCCCTCCCTCTTAATTGAAAGATAGGCATCCCACTGAGCCATACTTCTCCGCTGTCGGGCTGCTCTAAGGCTAGCAGCAATCTGCCTAAGGTGCTCTTTCCACTGCCGCTTTCTCCAACCAGTCCCAGACACTCGCCCTTTTCAATGCTGAAGGAAACCGCTTTAACTGCTTGAACCCGAGTTCCCGCCTGATGATAGCTCTTAGAAAGTTTATCGACTCTTAAAAGCTCCTTCATGCCACACCCCCTTCGGCACAGCAGCTATCCTCAGAATCTTTCCTATCGATCTCATTCTGCGCCATCCTATCATGAATTTCAGAAAGAAAGGGCCTGGCTTTTAAGAGCATTTGGGTATAGGAATGCTGGGGACTGTAGCGTATTTTTTCTGCCCTATCTATTTCTACAATTTGTCCCTCCTTCATTACCGCAATGGTATCTGCACGCTTTAGTACGTGTCGCAAATCATGGGTAATCAATAAAATGGCACAACCGGTCTGCCCTTGAAGCTCGGCTAATAAATCCAGTACCTTCTCTCCAGTAAGTACATCTAAGGCGGTAGTAGGCTCATCGGCAATCAATAGGGCTGGTTTCAGCATCATGGCCCCTGCCAAGGCTGCTCTCTGGAGCTGTCCGCCGCTTAGTTGAAAGGGATAGCTGTTAAATACCCGCTCTGAGGGAAGATCTGCTCTCCCAAGCCACTGCATAACGATTTCCTTTGCCTCTTGATAGGAGACTTTTTGATGGCTGCGCAGGGCTTCTATGAGTTGTTTTCCAACCTTCAAAAAGGGGGTGAAGCTTCCCTGATAGTCTTGAAAAACAAGCCCCATGTCCTTTCCTCTCAGTTTGCGCCGCTGTTTTTCAGACCAAGATAGTATGTTTTCTCCTTTAAATAAAATCTGTCCGCCACCAATGTGCAATCCATTTGACATCAAGCCTAAGACAGCACTGGCAGTCACACTCTTGCCGCTGCCGCTCTCTCCCACAAGACCAAGGGTTTCCCCTGGCCGAATCTGGAGTGAAACTTCATTGATTAATAGGTTCTTTTTTTTAGCCTCTTGGGCATAAATCGTTAATCCTTCGATTTCTAAAACAGGGGACTCTGGTGGGGTACAGTTTTCGCTTCTATATCCTCTTTCCAGTTCACACATCACCATCACTCCTAAACCTCGTTTTTGTGACTACGTACGTCCAAAAGATCTCTCAGTCCATCACTAATTAGGTTGCAGGAAATAACCACCATAATAATTGCCAATCCAGGATAAATCATTAATTGAGGCACCGTTTGAAAATAAGGCCTTCCATCATTGAGCATGGCTCCCCACTCAGGTATAGGCGGCTGGGCTCCCAGTCCCAGATAGGATAGGGATGAAATGGTCATGATCACCTTCCCCACATCCATGGACGCCAATACCAACACTGGTGATAGGATTTGAGGCAGCAAATGACGAAATAATATGGTAAAGGTACTGGAGCCTGCTACTCTGGCAGCCAACACATATTCTTTTTCTCTCTCAGACAATACAATGCTGCGGACCACCCGGGCATAGCCCATCCATTTCACCAAGACGATGGACAACATAAGATTGGTTAGGCTAGGTCCCAAAAAACCAGCAATGGCAATGGCCAGTAGAAACTCAGGCAAGGTACTGGCGCCATCTACCACCCGCATGATAAAGGTGTCTAATTTGCCTCCAATATAACCAGAAAGCAAGCCAAGGGGAATTCCTATAAACATTACAGTGAGGATAACAAGAAAAGCTATCCCCAGGGTGATTCTAGACCCAAATATCAACCTAGTAAAAATACATCGCCCCATATGATCGGTTCCCAAAAGATATTGTCTGCTGGAGCCCAGCAAACGCTGGGACATTTCCACAGTAAGAGGGTCATTGGTGGCCAGCATAGGTCCCACCAATGAAAGGAGTATGATCACAGACAGAAAGATTATCCCCAATGCGGTCAAAGGGTGATGCCCCATATTTGCCCAAATACGCCTAGCCTTTCTAGGCAGACAAGCTTCAAGAGAAAGGGTTTCCTTCATCTTATTTCCCCCTTTCCATGGCGAATTCTTGGATCCAACAGACCATAGCTCAAATCCACCAATAGGTTTACAATCACAACGCATAACCCTGTCAATAGGATGTATCCTTGGATAATAGGATAGTCTCGCTGAAAGATAGCATCTACTACCATACGGCCTAATCCAGGCCAGGAAAACAGGGTTTCAATAATCACCGTTCCTCCCAACACACTTCCTAAACTCATTCCAAAAACCGTAACCACAGGAAGAAGAGCTGCCCGCAGCCCGTGGATTAAATAGATCCGCCACTCGGCCAATCCCCTTCCTCTAGCTGCCCGAATATATTCTTGAGATAAACTATCCAACAGGCCCGAGCGAAGGAGTCGGGCATAGACCGAAGCCATGCCGAAGCCCGATGCAATAGAAGGCAGTATGATATGTTGAAAGCCGCCCTTTCCCATGGTAGGGACCCACTGAAGTTTATAGGCAAAGATATAAATGAGTATTAGTCCAAGCCAAAAAGCAGGGACAGAAGCACCCAACAGAGCCAAGAAACGGCTCAAATGATCGGGCCATCTTCCTGCATATCGGGCAGCCAATATCCCTAGGGGTGCAGAAATCAGGATCATAACGATAATCCCCCCCAGGGTCAGCTGAAGGGTGGCAGGAAATCGATCCTTCAATTCTTTTAAAACTGGCTTCCCTTTTATATAAGATACACCTAAATCCAACTGCAGCAGCTGCTTCATCCACTGCCCATACTGGTGGAGGATGGGTTGATTAAAACCCAATTCCTCCCGAAGGGCCGCTTCCTCTTCTTGGGTAACTGCCAGTTCATCGGCTTGCAAAATCAGCAGTACAGGATCTCCCGGAGCCAGCTTCATTAGTGTAAAGGTCATCAAGGATAAACAAAATAATAGGATTACCAGCTGCAGCAGCCGCCCTTTGACTAATTTTAGCATATTACTTCACATCCAACTGATTTGTGATAATATAATACTCCTCTGCTCCTGGTTTCCACCCCACTACCCGTTGATTCATTCCTACAATGATATTGGAGTATACCGCGTAGGCATGAGGCACTTCTTCCATAATTACGGCCACAGCTTCCTTCGTCAATTCAACCCGTTTCTCCATATCCTCTGTGACATTCAGCCGCTGGATTACTTCTTCCAATTTTTCACTGCTAACATCGGCCACGTTCAAAGAGCCTCCGGGGATAAAGGCAGAGTTTAAGAAAAAGCCTCCATCTCCTCTTGGAGCCGTTAGATTGCTATAGGTTACCATATCCCAATCCTTATTTTCTCGCAAATAGGCATCTACATTTTCAACGGTGCTGATATTGATAGATAGACCGATTTTTCCTGCATCAGATTGCAGCAGCTGAGCCATTAAAGGCAGTTCTGGCCTTCCTTTATAGGTCAACAGTTCTAAGGTTACAGACTTTCCATCCTTGGTAAGCTTTCCATCAGCCCCTTCTTCAAAGCCTGCTTCTACAAGAAGTTTCTTCGCTTCCTCTAGATTCTGTGCTTTTACAGGCTCCTTGCTTCCAAAGGGCAGTCTGTTGTTAAAAGGTCCGTTGGCAGGCGTTGCATGACCCAACATAATATCCTTGGCAATACTCTCTCTGTTCAACAGCAAATCCACAGCTTTTCTAACCTTCACATTCTGCATCAAGGTACTTTGCTGATTGAAAAGGATAAAATGAACCCTTAAGCTGGCTATGGATTCTACTTTCAAGTCACTGTCCTTTTCTATAGATGCAAGGGTTTCAGCAGGAAGCTGGTAGACGATATCCGCTTCCTTGGATTGAAGGGCTAAGGCTCTTACATTGCCATCCTCGTTAAATTTAAAGGCTACCTCTTTCAGTTTTGCCTTTCCATCCCAGTAGTCCTCATAACGTTCCAATAAGATCTCTACATTTGGATCAAAGCTTTTTACCATAAAGGGTCCTGTACCTACCGGTGCCTGGTTAAAAGCTTCTGCACCCATTTTCTTTTCTGCCTCTATGCTCACTACAGAGCTGGAAGGGTTGACCAACTCCGAAGGCAAAGCAGGATGGGGTTCTGTGGTAACAATCGTCAGTTCTTGTCCCTGGGCTTCCATAGCTGCTATTTTTAAAACTCCTGCCAAGCCCTTATTCACTGTTATAGCTCGCTCAAAGGAAGCCTTCACAGCTGCAGCATCCATCGGGGTGCCATCCTGGAAGGTTACACCCTCCCGAAGGGTAAATACCCAGGTCGTTGGATCCTTTGCTTCCCATTTATCAGCAAGCCATGGCTGCAGTTTTAGATTTTCATCCATGCGCACAAGGGTTTCGGTGATCCCTGCTCGTATAGCCGTATTTCCATTCTGAGGATCCAAGCTGCCGCTTTTGAAGTTAAAAATCAATGTAGCCTTTTTATTGTCTTCCATCTCGTTGTTCACTGGTTCTTGGTTGGTTTTTTGCCCGCAAGCCGTTAGAAAACTCATTAAGGACAGCATAAGTACAAAAAATATTGCTAAATTACGCTTTTTCTGATGATGGATCAAATTCATAAAAAACCATCCTTTCACATGTGTATTTTATCTTAACTTAATAAACAAATTGCAAATGAAACCTATTTGCAATTACAAAGTTATTATATTGTATTACTAGCTATAATGCAATAGACTTATATTTTTTTGTTTCTTTTTTAACAACTAAAAAGTTACTCTCTGTTTTCTAATTGCACTAATTTATTCTTGAGGGGCTACAAAGCGGAAAATATAGGCCTGCTCATATTCATACTGCATCCGATCGGCGATGCTTTGGTATAAAGAATCTTCCTCTTGAAGATTGATATAACCCACAGGCAGTTTAAAGGGTCTTTGTCCATAAAGAAATCTTAGAAATCCTCCCTGGTTGCATCCAAAGTCAAATACAGAATATTCCCCAAGATCCTCTTCCTTTACCATGGAAAGGACCTTTTCCCAATGCCTTCGATGGTTATCCTCCATGGGTTGTTCTCCTACCTGTGAATCATTCCACCATACATCATATAGTTCAGCTTTTGTCATAATAAGCTCCTTTCCAATCTTTTTTATTTATACTTGCATCCTCTGTAAATGCAAAAAGCCATGAAGACAAAGTTGAATCGAATCAACTTTTTGGCCTTCATGGCTAAATTCTATAAAACCTCGTTTATTTTCAGTCCTTAGGTTTCATACCTTTATCCATTTCATTGTACTATAATTAGGCCTTTGTACACAATAGGAAGTTGTAAAATTCTATGTGCTTTAACATTTTTTTATATCTTAAATAAAGGCTTTTTTTCTCTCTCATAAAGATAAAATCCCCTTACCTGTACAGGCAAGGGGATTAAAATTGGCTAGATACTGTGATGTTTCTATAGACCATCCCTCATCCCCTATCACCCGTAGAGTTATTGATGAAAACTACAGGCAGGTCTTCTGACTCAAGGTTTAGCATCCTTACCCCCTTCCCGGTTTCCCAGTGGTTTTGGCAAAGAATCCCCTCTTACAGCGGCGGGACCGTGCAGGACTTTCACCTGCTTCCCTTTTCACCAATAAAAATTGGCACCTGTAGGTTTATTCACTTTATTTCATTAATTATATAAATTTATCAAAGGGAAAACAATATCCTTTGCTTATTCCGATGTTTAGTGTGCATATTTTATTCATTCATATGCTTTTTCATTATTTTTTTTGTATTATTTAGAATCTTATTTTTCTTTTTTCTACTACTTTATACAAAAAATTGTCGGTAGAGTATGCCAACCCTACCGACAATTTTTCCATATATTTATTTCTCCATTCCTTGAAAATACTTCCTTGCCGTATAAATAATATCTTCGTATGCCTGTTTGAGGGGTATTCCAAAACCCGCTGCAATTTCTTTGCATTCTTCATACTCTGGAGCCATTTTCAGTACTTTTCCATTTAGATAGGCAATTTTCACAGAAGCTACCCCATACCTTGTCTTTAATTTTACACTCTGACGATCCAATGTAGTTCTTTCTACTTCATATTTTCTTAATCCTAAGCTGGTGGTTTCCGTCAGCACCAGCTTTTCTAAAGGCTCTAATCTTTCTCCTTCACAAAGAACCGATAACTTGGTTCCAGGTCGATTTTTTTTCATGATCACAGGAGTCATAAAAACATCCAGTGCACCTTGTTGAAAGGCCTTCTCCATGATATATCCGTAAAGCTCAGGATTCATATCATCAATATTGGTTTCAATCATTACCAGCCTATTTTCTTCTTTTTTTTTTCTCCCAGACATACCCGAAGCATATTGGGGATCTCCAGATCTTTTTTTCCAAGACCGTACCCAATCTTCTCTATTTCCATAGGAGGAATATCTCCAAATTCACTGCTCAGGGCTTTCACAATAGCTGCTCCTGTAGGTGTTACCAGCTCCGTCTGGATGCCCTTATTATATATAGGCACTCCCTTTAAAATTTCTAAGGTGGCCGGGGCTGGCACGGGAATGATTCCATGGGCACAATGGACAAATCCAGAACCCACCTGAAGGGGTGAAGTATGTACAGTAGGCATTCCTAATAAGTCCATGCAAATCGATAGGCCTACAATGTCTACAATAGAATCAATAGCGCCTACTTCATGAAAATGGACTTCTTCTAATGCTTTTCCATGTATTTTGGCCTCTGCCTCTGCCACCAATCTAAAAATTTTCTTGCTCATAAGCTTGATAGTATCCCTTAGACCGCTGTTGTCTATAATTCTCTCTACATCAAATAGATTCCGATGGTGGTGGTGGTGGTGTCCATGATGGTCATGATGGTCATGCTCTTCTTCTAGCACTACATGGAAGTCTGTTCCAGTTATTCCCTTCTTCATGGCATTACCAATCTCTAGTTGAAAACCTTCTACCCCTAACTTTGATAACTCTTCTATGAATATTTTATGGTCAATTCCTAAGTCCAATAAGGCAGCTATAGCCATATCGCCGCTGATTCCTGCAAAACAATCAAAATATAAAATCTTTTCCATGAGGAATACCTCCTAAAATCTTATTCTATGAAAATTATACCATGAACAAATGAAGATAATCCATAGAAGTTTTTAAAGCATAAAACTCCCAAAAGGGAGTTTTACTGTATATCATTATCCAATTGGTTTGTTAGCTCCTCTGGCGGTATTGCTCCTGCATCTTCTCCATAAAGTACATTTTCAGGCATATCCTTTAGAATCGCTGAGCGTGAAGCAGTATCTCCCCATCTTTTTTTACCAGAGTGCTTATTTATACTCATCCCATTTATTAGCTTGTTCATAAATTGATTCATCTGCAGTCCTCCTAAAATAGATTAATGAATACTCTCAACTTTCCACTCTTCAGTATGTGCACTAAGCCATCCAAACTTCACGTAACCTACTACATCAGTCCAGCTCAGGGAGGTATTTTGGTTCTCTCTCATCCATTGTTCTCGAATTTTGTCTTCTACTTCTTCCCAAGCTGCTATTGGATATTTTAATTCTGTCATTGATTCCCCTCCTTTGCATATTTTTGACCTTTTCTCTGCTGCTTATGTGTTGAATATTTTGGTACTTACAACGCTACTGCTTTATCACTATTATTTTCATTTTTTCACTATTTTACATGGCATATCTCTAAATGAGCATCACATAATAAAGATGTACCTGTTTAGAAAAATATAAAGCATCCTATTGCAAGGAGGGGTCTATTCACATGTCCATGAATAATCAAAATACTCAAATGCCTCAATTAGATGTACCGAACTTAAAAGTACTAGAAGATCAGTTGAATTATGAATCTATGATGTCTAAAAAACTGAGTCAATACGCAGAATACTGCACGGATCCAGAATTGAAAAACGTATGTCAGCAAGGTTCTCAACGTCATAAGCAGAATTTTAGTGCTCTTTTGAACTATCTTAATTCTCATCAGTAGCACTGCTGCGGGAAAATACTTTGTAGTATTTGAACAATCAAAGGAGGTAGGATTAGATGACCCATCAAGCCAGCTTTACAGAAAAAGAATTGATGAATGATTTGCTTATGTCTGAAAAACAGGTTTCATCGGCCTATACAGTAGGTATTACCGAATCTTCCTGCTCCAATCTGAGAGATGTATTAATGAGCTGTGAGCAAAATGTACTCCAAACCCAGGAAGAAATTTTCAACGCCATGAACCAACGAGGTTGGTATCCCATTAAAAAAGCAGCAAGCCAAGATGTTCAAAATGCAAAAAACAAATATAACCAAATGCAAAGTCAATTAAGTTAACAAAATTAAAGATTATGGAAAAGCATCTTTTTTGCTTCCTTTTATATTAAAAGAAAGTGTTGACAAATAAAGGCTTTTATAGTAAGATGAAAAAAATTGAATATATCCAATAGGTACCTCTTCAAGGTTTAATAGGGAAGTACGGTGAAAAACCGTCACAGCCCCCGCTACTGTAAGCAATGACGAAATCTCAATTATGCCACTGTGTAAACGGGAAGGTTTGAGAAAGTAGATTGATTTGTGAGTCAGGAGACCTGCCTATGATGGAACGTTACCGTCTTCGGTGGGAAGATCAGGCCTATGATATGTTTATATCTGTTAGCTAAACCCTGTCTTTCGGCAGGGTTTTTCTATATTTGCGGACTATTATAAATAGTTATGGTCGCTGTTTATAATTTTCTGCGGCGTTAAGCTTCATGCGTTTTGATTTAACGTTCTTTCCTCTTAATTCATATCCTTCTTTTTAGAGGGATACTTTTTTTGTCTAAAAAATATATATTTTATTTTTCCTGCATACTATTTACTATTAAATAGTTTATATGTATACTATATATAAATAAACTACCTTGAGGAGTGATGGGATGGCAAAGTTACAAAAGCTCTTAGAAGGATATATATGGGTAGATGAAATCGCCAATCAGGTGGTTGTAGAGCTTAAGAAAACCTCAGACATTCTTGAAGAGGTTCACAATCGTTTTTTTGAAAGCTATGGTATCTCCAACACAAAATTCAATGTTCTGGTTATTCTATATAAGGGTCCCAGTGAAGGAATGATTCTATCGGAGATTGGAGAGTTGATGCTGGTCACCAAAGGAAATATAACGGGTCTTATTGATAGGTTGGAAAAGCAAGGGTACGTTAAGAGAATTCGGGATGAGATCGATCGACGAAAGGTAACGGCCCTTATGACAGAAGAAGGGAATCTTTTTACCAAACAGGTTATCGATGATTATAGAGAATGGACTAAAAAAATCCTTCTTCATCTGGAAACAGAAGAAAAATCACTACTCATACAGCTGCTAAAAAAACTACAAAATGGCATTGTACACTCATCATTATAAAAAAGGAGTAATCAATTATGAAAGCTTATAAAAAAAGTGCAATATTGCTGATCGTTTCTTTGCTTTTAACCGCTGTCCCTATTTCTTCAAGGGCAGAAGAGAAAACGATGCAGCTCACCATAGAAGAAGCCATTCAATTAGGAATCCAGAATAGCATTCAGCTCAAAATGGTAAAAAATCAAATCGATATTAGTTCTGTTGGAAAAACACGGGCCCGTGAAATTAACCGAGACTTGGACAATGGACAAAATGCGATATGGGATGGCAATGCAGCCCTATATAGAAATACAGATTTGCTTCGCATGTTAGAAAGCCTTCCCCCAGAACAGTTAGAGGCCTTAGGCTATACACCCCAAGCAATCCAGCAAATGCGCAATTCCCTTGAACAAGGAAAACAGAAGTTAGACTCTGGAGAAAAAGAATTTAATCAGGCCTTACAGAAAGTAGAAGATAGAATCGCTCAAAAACTAGGGATGGAAAGTTCCTATGATGTGGGAACTTACAATACCAAAAAAATGCTGGAAAAAATGAGTGAGGTTTCTTATGATGTGACCCAGGCTTCCTATGATATCTATAAAAATCAAATTGCTCTTTTAATTCAAAAAAGCTACTATGATGTTTTAAAGGCTCAAAAATTGGTTCAGGTAAAAGAAAAAGCCCTAGAGAGAGGAAAGAAACAATATGAGTTCGCAAAGGATAGTTATGAAGAAGGCATGAAGGCAAAGGATGATCTTCTACTGGCTAAACTTTACTATCAAGGCACCCAGTTAGAATATATCAAATCAAAGGGAGAGCTTAACAATGCCCTTATAGAGTTTAAAAAGAATTTACATATACCCTTTGATACGGAAGTAACACTTACCGATGTATTGGCAGAAAAAATAGAAATCCCTGTTCTTGATAAGGG
>JBFNEZ010000078.1:0-15716 GCA_040797825.1 Thermotaleaceae bacterium
TGATAGGGTATCATTACGCCTTGCTTTCCAGTGAGGCCAAAATGATTACAAATATCGAAAAAACCTTCGATTTTTTCCGTTACTCCCCCAACTGGTTGTACTTCTCCCTTTTGATTTACAGAACCCGTCACAGCAATATATTGTTTTAATGGTATATCTCCCAGGCTGGATAGAAGGGCATACAATTCTGTACTAGAAGCACTATCACCATCGATACCGTTATAGGATTGTTCAAAACATATCTTTCCTGTTATTGACAAGGGAGTATCCTGAGCGAATTTTTCACTTAGATATCCTTCTAGAATCATTACACCCTTATCATGAAGGCTGCCACTCATAGCTGCTTCCCTTTCAATATTTACGACCCCCTTATGACCCATAAAAGTCGTTACGGTTATTACGGCGGGTTTTCCGAAGGCATGATCCCCTAGATTAATTACAGCTAAGCCATTCAGCCTTCCTATCTTTCGCCCTTGGGTATCAATAATAATCTTTTTATCCTTATACATTTCTAGCATCTTTTCTTCTATTCTATTATTTCTATAGCATTTTTCATTATATGCCCTTTTAATATGTTCTGCAGTAATATAGGATTTCTGCTCTACTTGGGCCAAAGCATCGGCTTCAATCAGGGTCTCTGCAATTTTACTAAATTGTGTAGATAATTTATTTTGACTTCCTGCCAATCGACTGCAATATTCAATTATCTTAGCTACTCCGTCAGCCTGAAGATGCCTTAAATTTCTCTTTCTACAATAGTGACTAATAAATTGGGCAATTTTTTGTTCATTCTCCTCTCCAGCATCCATTGTTTCATCAAAGTCAACTTTGATTTTAAATAATTTTTCAAAATCTTCATCCAATGCATAGAGCAGTTGCCTTATTCACATTAATATTTTTTATAAAATCATACCTTCTCAGGAAGTTGAAAAAGATAATGAATTTCTATTTTTTTTGTTTTTAGCTCCGTTTCTTCAAAAACAATAATTTTCTCTATTAACCTTTCAGCAAAATCTCTAGATAATTCTTGAAAAGCTAAAAACCTTTCTATTTTTTCTTTTAAAATATTTTTTTCATTGTCTCCATTTTCTATAGCATTCAATTTTTTCAGATGATATGTTCTTTCTTCAAGGAGTTGAATTCTGTTTTTTTCTATCTTTTTTGAAAGAGTTAGAAATATTTCTTTTGAAATATTTCCATCTAGACGATCTTCGTACAATGTACTTAGATGACTCTCTAGCTTTGACAACTGTTTTTCTAGACTTAAAAGATTCTTTTGAAGATGGTGCTCATCATTACTTATCCATCTATCAATCATTTCTGACAGCTCTGCTCCCTCCAAGGCTTTTACAAAGCCACCCATATCTTCTTGAATTTGCTCCTTTATGTATGCCTCTTTAATACTATGACTTGTACATCGTTTTCCTCCTCTTTGAGAATTAATGCATCTATAGCCTTCATATTTTTTTTGATATCCCATTGCCCCACCACAATCACCGCAAAGCATCAGGCCACTGAACATATGATTCCTATATGTGATTTTGCTCGGTATCTTTTTCCTTCTCTCCATTTCCTCTTGTACCTTTAAAAATGTATCCTTTGATACAATTCCTGTAAATTCCCCACTATATATCCAATTCTCTTCTGCTACCTTCACTGACTTTTTTAGTTTATAGCTAACCTTTTTATACTGCCCCTGAACCATTATTCCTCCATACTTGGGATTTTTCAGAATTGATTTTACACCGTTCTCATTCCATCGATACCACTTTGCCAACGGAAAATCAATCAATGCTGCTGGAGAGGGTATTTTTTTCCCATTTAGATAATTAGCTATTTTTGAATAGCCCCATCCTTCCAAGTAAAGATAAAAAATTTCTCTAACTATAGCAGTTTTTTCACTACTATCAGGTACAAGCCTAATCATCTTCTGTCCTTTTTCTTCTACGGTTACTTTTCTATAACCATAGGGTGGCTTTGAGCCAACATAGCTTCCTCTGATCATTCTCTGCTTCAGCCCATCTCTGCTTCTTCTGGAGCAATCCTTAATATACATTTCATTTAAAACATTTTTAAATGGCACAATATCTTGGATTTCCTCTAGCGTATCTACGCTGTCTAATACAGATACAAATCGTATTCCATTTACTTTAAAATAGTCCTCCAGATAATATCCTGCTAATACATAATTTCTACCCAATCTAGAAAGGTCTCGTGTCAAAACCATATTAATTTTTCCATCTTCGATAAATCTTTTCATTTCTTCAAAACTATCTCTATGAAAGCTTGCTCCAGAAATCCCCTTATCTTGAAAAATTTCAATAACATTATAATGTTCTCCCTTTTCATTGTTTTTTTCCCTAATCCATTCCTCTAGGCTTTGTATTTGTGCCGATATAGATTCTTTTTGCTCATCTTTTGTACTGGAGACTCGTGCATAAATCCCTACATTCCACATCTTCATTTGCTTCTATGACTCTCCATATTATTCTTATCTTCTAATAAAAAAATCTGTTCTAATATTATCTCAAGTATTTCCATTAGTGATTCTTTTCCATAAAAACGTTGAATTTGAATATCCTCATTTTTTTGCATAGAAAAGCCTCCCTTCATACTTTAAATGTATGAAGCAGGCTCATGCTATAGTATTGATTTTTTCTTTTATCTTCTTTTTGCAATTAGGTTTTATCAGTGCTTATATTTCCTATGTATGTAGTATTTTCCTCTCTACATTTTATTTCACATAAAGGTAAAACTAAAATATAACTGATGTATAGATAGATAGCTCCCTAAATGATTTCGTATGGAATTCACCATCATTTTCTATTTGTTCAGAAGAATCATAAAAATTAAAATATATGTTGATTTTTGTCGAAGATGATAGTATGATTATATTACTATTTTTTAAGAAGTTTACAAATATTTTAACAACTTGGAGGTGGCATTAATGGCTCAGCTTGTCGATTGGTTAAACAATATTCTTTGGAGTGATGCACTTATTTATTTATGTCTAGGAGTGGGTTTATATTTTTCTATCATAACCCGATTTCTCCAAGTCCGTCACGTCAAAGATATGGTAAGGCTTTTATTTGGTGGTAGTAGCTCTAAACAAGGTGTTTCCTCATTTCAAGCTTTTTCTCTCGCTGTGTCAGGTCGTGTAGGTACTGGTAATATTGCTGGTGTAGCAACAGCCATTGCGATGGGCGGTCCTGGAGCCGTATTTTGGATGTGGGCTATTGCCTTTTTAGGAGCTGGTTCTGCCTTCGTCGAATCTGTTCTAGCTCAAATCTACAAAGAAGAGGTGGATGGAGAATATCGGGGAGGACCTGCCCACTATATTGAAAAGGGAATGGGTATGAAATGGTACGCCCTTATTTTCGCAATTTCTACAGCAATCGCCATGGGCTTCTTCTTGCCAGGAGTACAGTCTAATAGTATTGCTGCCGGAGTTGAGAACGCATTTGGTATACCACCAACGACAACAGGAGGTATCCTTGTTGCTTTACTGGCCCTTATCATCTTTGGCGGTGTAAAACGTATTGGTAAAGCGGCGGAGTTAATCGTTCCATTTATGGCAACAGGTTATATTTTAGTATCCTTAATCATCATTGCAGTCAATATTACACAACTTCCTGCGGTAATCAGTTTAATATTTAGAAGTGCCTTTGCTTTAGAACCAGCCTTTGCCGGAATCCTTGGAATGGCCGTATCCTGGGGAGTAAAACGAGGTATTTACTCAAATGAAGCTGGACAAGGTACCGGTCCCATGGCTGCTGCTGCTGCGGAAGTATCTCATCCAACAAAACAAGGACTTGTACAAGCTTTCTCTGTATACGTAGACACATTATTTGTATGTTCTGCAACAGCTTTTATGATTTTGATCACAGGAGCCTTTAATATTAATAATCCTACTGGTGGCTTTATCATAGAAAATCTGCCTGATGTGAAAGTGGGACCTGCTTTTACCCAAAGAGCTGTTGAAACATTGTTCCCAACCTTTGGTAGTCCCTTTGTTGCTGTTGCTTTGTTCTTCTTTGCTTTTACAACCTTAATGGCATATTACTATTATGCAGAAACGAACATTGCTTATCTTATTAAGGATAGGAGTACTCGAAAAATAGCCATTAATTTATTAAGAATTCTGCTTCTCGTATCCATTTATTATGGTGCTATTCGAACTGCTGACTTAGCTTGGGGATTAGGCGATATCGGAGTTGGACTAATGGCCTGGCTAAATATTATAGCCATTGTAATCCTAAGGAAACCAGCATTTATAGCCCTTAAAGACTACGAAGAGCAAAAATCTCAAGGTAAAGATCCAGTTTTTGATCCTATTAAACTTGGTATCAAAAATGCTGATTTTTGGGTTGCAAGAAATAAATCTTCAAAGTAGAAATAAACAAATCATTCAAAAACCCCATACCACTTGTTGGATGGGGTTTTTTGTTAACCTATGTGCTGAATAGAGCAGTCGATACAAATATGGGTTACCGATCATAATAATCTTGATCTGGACTGGAATAGGCTCTGGCTTTAAGGAACCTATATCTACAATCCCTAGCTGTGTACGTATATTTTCAATATTTATTTGCCCTGTTTCTAGGGTCCTTTTTAATACTTCCCAGGATTGTAAACTACTCAATACCTGCTTTGCATTGAGAATCAGGTATCCCCCATTTGCTTTATGGATAGCACCAGGTTTTATCATTAAGAAATCCGTCTTGAGTGTTCCTTGCTCATTTTCATACTCAATACTTCCAACTAAATTGCTATAAGTCGGATTTGCTTCTATGATTACGGGTGCTCCTTCCATTTTACTATTATCAATAAACAAGTTTACGCTGTATTTTTTGAGAAAATTACTTTCAGATTTTTTACTAAACACAATGCTTTGCTCTTCCTCTGATAGATTAAAATCCTCAATGTTTTCAATCACATCGCCTTGAACATCTTTTAGATATTCAAGGATCTTATCATGTCCTTTATATTTTTCATAAAGCTCATCCATCATGGGTCTTACTGCAAAAAGTCCTATTGTATTATCCAATTCACGAATTTGCTTCCGAATACTTTTCTCTATAGCTTTGATTTTTCTTAGTATCTCAACAGCCTTTAGCTGTACATCTTCTGCATTTTTCTCTATCATCTCTTTTTGTACTTCAGGTAGTTCTTCAAATTCTTTGTCGCTAATCGTTTCTCCATCTATCATAGGTGCCAACATAAAACCCGTACTAGTATTTTTAATCATAAAGTTATTTGCTTTACTATAATCTGTAAGTTCATCTAAAATACGATTTCTTTCCTCTTGATACTTCTTTACTATTTCTGCTTTTTGTCGTTCGTAATCATCTCCAGAAAAGGCCTTAGAAACTTCAGTTATTAAGTCCTGAATAAACAAATCCATGTCTTCACAAAGGCTTTTGCCTATGCCCGCTGGCATATTTAATGCAATGGGGTGACTGGGTTGTTTAAAGTTATACACATAACACCAATCTTCTGGTATAGCCTCTTCCTGGGCCTTTTGGCTTACCACTTTTTTTACATAGCTTTTTTTTCCAGTTCCTTTCATACCCACAACAAAAATGTTATATCTCAAGTTTTTTACCTGTAAACCAAAATCCATGGCCCTTGCAGCTCTGTTCTGACCAATAATTCCTTCTAATGGAATGAGTTCTTCTGTCGTCTCAAAAGGAAATTGATTGGGGTTGCACATCTTTTTTAATTTGGTAAAAGGCAATTCATCATATTTTGTCAAAGTAACGCCCCCTTTAGATAATCATTCATACTTTAATCTATTTTATTCATTACTCTTGTCTTTTTCCCCTGGAATTTTATGAATAATAATAAAGAACTCTTTTTTTAAAAGAGTCCCTTAAAAGAAAACAAATTCGCATCTTAACACCGTATCTACATATAGGATTGCAAAGGAATATCTTTTTTCTTTGCGTTTTACTGTTGGCGATCCTGGATTAATCATTAAAACACCATTTTTTGTTTTAAGGAAAGGCTGATGACTATGCCCAAAAAGAATAACCTCTACATTTTCCTCCTGAAAAGCTTCATAAGCTCTATCAACGGTATTGCCTTTTGTCCCATGACCATGAAATACACCAATTTTTATATTGCCAATAGGTAGAATAAGGCGTTCAGGCAATGCTAAACCTTCTTCTTTATCTGTATTTCCCCTTACAGCATAGACAGATGCAATTTTCTCTAATTCCTTTAGCACATCTGCATGGAGGATGTCACCACAATGAATGATAAAATCCACATCTTTTATGCTGTCCAACACTATTAATGGAAACTGTTTTCTACAACCTCTCAAATGGGTATCAGAAAGAATGGCTATTTTAATTATCATCATCCTCCAAGTATCTGGCTATTAAAGCTTTGATATGAGCGTTTTTTTCTTTATGCTTGTATTCTTCTAATATAGATTTTCCCAACTTAGGATTAAGCTCCATAATTCCCCAAATAGCATATTCCCGAATCATTGTACTCTCGTCCTTTAACAGTGGGAGCAAATATTTTACTATAGATCGATCTTTCGTATTTACAAGGGCAATAATGCTATTTCTACGAATATAATTTTTTCCTCTCCAGCCTGCAGATGTTTTACCGATGGATTCTTTAAATTGGCTTTTATCTATATGTAACAATTCAATTAAATTGGGCTTCATACTACTAGCTATAGGGTAAAAATCCTTGTTTTGACTAGTTTTCACATTAAGGTTATGTGGACAGACCTGCTGACATGTATCACAACCATAAAGCCTATCACCCATTTTTTCTCGACTCTCTTTGTCAATCGAACTCTTGGTCTGAGTAATATAGGACAAACATTTCTTTGCATTGAGTCTATATCCTTCTTCCAGAGCCCCCGCGGGACATCCTAGGATACAAGCATTACATCCATAGCATTCATCTCTCATAGGCTCGTCCGGTTCTAAGATAATATTTATCATAGCATAGCCTAAAAAAACCCAAGAGCCATACTCCTTTGTAATCAGCATATTATTTTTACCAAACCACCCTAAGCCAGCTCTCCAGGCAATAGCTCTATCAGATAATGGTCCTGTATCAACAAATAATTTATATTGAAAACTACCCGCTACTTCTTCAATATATTTCATCAATAAAATCAATTTTTCCATCAAAACTTGATGATAATCTCTGCCCCAAGCAGTTCTAGAAAAAACACCCCTATATTGAGATTCCTCTGTTAGATATATTCCGTCGTCTACATAGTAAGACATTCCGATGGCGATAATCGTTTCTACATCTTCCATCGTTTTTTTAGGTTCAATTCGTTTTCTTAAATCTTGTTCTTCAAAACCTGACAAATAGCCCCTAAGTTCCCTATCTCGCAAAATATGCTCTATTTCATAAAAGGGTTTAGCAGAAGTGAATCCGATCAAATCAATTCCTATATCTTTCCCATACATTTTTATTTTATCTTTTAAGTTTCTCACCTTTTTATGACCATCCCTATCTTTGTTATAAACTGATTATATCACAATCTCCTATTCCTTTGAGCTGTTTGAAAAAACTGTAATGGTTTCAACTGGCCATATTCTATACTTTGCTTTACCCTTGATTGATTTTAATGATACATATCCAAAACATCGACTATCATTGCTATCATTTCTATTGTCACCCAATACAAATACCATACCCGCTGGCACCGTACCTTCTGTAATAGAATATTCTTTATCATCATAATCTTCTTCCTCAATATATTCTTCCTTGATTTGTCTGCTATTCACATAGATTTTTCCATGATCAATTTTAAATGAATCTCCCTCCATAGCAATAATTCTTTTTATAAATAACTCTTTCTCTCTATCTTTTATAGGTGGTTCAAAAATAACAATATCTCCAGTATGCGGCTTTGTCCAGTTATAGGAAAATTTGTTAATAAACAATTTATCATCATTGTGCAGTGTAGGATACATCGATAATCCTTGCACAATAGTAAAACTAAAAAAAAACTTTTCTAATATTATTCCCACAAGGATAGCAATCAAAAAAGTTTTTATCAAACGTATACATTCAATCATGTCATTACCACATCCTGCCTCATTTTTCCTTTTTATTCTCTCCAAGGATAAGGTTTTTTATAATATAATCATGCATATATCTTGAATTGATTACATTATTATTATATGCAAGATGTGCAGTAGAGTTGCCAAAGTATCTGGTTCTTCAAATTTACCCTATTTCACTCAAGCCATTACCCAGTACTCTATCAAAAGCATCACAATAAAACCTGCTATAACACCAAAGGTAGCTTTTACTTGATTTCCATGACAATGACTCTCTGGGATTAGCTCATGGGATACTACATAATACATGGCTCCCGCAGCAAGGGCTAAAGTAAAGGGCATATAGGGTTGTATTACACTCCCAGCCAAAATTCCGATAGTTGCGGCAATAGGCTCTCCCATACCTGCAAAAAAAGCAAATAAGATAGCTTTTTTCTTTGAATAACCCTTTTGAACAAGGGGTGCTGAAACCACCAAGCCTTCAGGCATGTTCTGTATACCCATCGCTAAAGCTAAAATTGAGCCTCTACTATTGTTTCCCGTAGCATAGCCTGCCCCAATTGCAAAACCTTCAGGTATATTGTGAATAGCAATAGCTGCAATCATCATAAAGGTTTTTGCTAGTTCTTTATTTTTAAAGTCTGTATTCCTAACCTGACCCATATTGATATTGGGAATGATTTGTTCTATTATACCAATCAGTATGGCTCCCGAAATTAATCCGAAGATAACCTGACCTATTCCCCCACTATGGAGAGCTGGAAGAATTAGGCTAAAGGAAGCTGCAAAAAGCATAATCCCTGCAGCAAATCCTAACAATAAATCCTCAAATACTTTAGAAATTTTATCTACAAAAATTAAGGGTAATGCACCAATTCCTGTACACATTCCTGCCAATAGACTGGCAATATATCCGTTCAAATTCTCCACCCCATTCTATTCATATACGCATATATTGCACAATTTGTTTGATTATATTTTTTGCAAGAGAATAGAGAACCATACTAGCAAAGTAAGGATTTATTCCACAAATAAAAAAACAGTGGAAAACCACTGTTTTGGAGTAATTATTTTTTCTTTTTTATTCGTGGAATAATCAATGCTGATATTGAATAGCCTTTGGTACCTTCTCTAGATTTATCTTTTTTATCTTTTACAAAATCTTCAATAGTATTATTGATAAGTTCTTTTAATTCTTCTGTTTCCTCTACTGTAAAATAATAGTCATTGAAATGCAGCATTTGCTTTGGATGTTCCTTTTCATTGGCATTTTCTAAAGCTTTATAAAAATCATTGCTAATATTTTCAAAAATAGACATAGATGCTTGATTGAGCGACTCTATGACCTTCTTATCTCCAGAATTCATAATGCTTTTATCAATAACAAAGGTCTTTGCCGCAGGCAAATAATACTTTTCTATGATTCCTGATTTAACACGCTCATCTACTAATTCTAATATCCCCACTTTTTGTAATGTTTTAATATGATAATTTATTTTTGCATGGGGTTCCCCTAGCTTGTCTGCTATTTGCTTAGCTGTAGCTGCTTGATCCTCATCAAAACACTCAATAATTTCGATTCGATAAGGATGAGAAATTGCCTTAATTTGATCTAATTCTCTTAATACCAGTATATCTTTCATAGATTTCTCCTCATCACGATTTGTATATGGACAAAATAATTTATAAATATAACTTTTTGTTAATAATAAATAAAGTTGGCATATTAATATTATAGTAAAACTTATGAAAATTGTCAAAATCACTTACCGATCTCTCATTTAAAACCGAGCTACTAAATCTCCATCATAAAATAGGTAATATCATCGTCATTTGGAACATTCTTTGTAGCCCGTTTAATATCTTCTAATAGTTTTTGATTTAAATCCTCTAAGGGTATATCTCTACTTTCCTTCATAATTTCTTCCAGCCTGTTTAGTCCGATAGAGCCATAATCCTTATGTTCTTCTACCAATCCATCTGTATAGAAAATAACACGATCTCCTTTTTCTAAATAGACATCGGCTTTTTGAAATTCTGGAACAAACAGATCTCCAAATTTGCAAATTGGAAATCCTACACTTTTATCCAATGTCTCAATTTGCCCATTTTTTCGCACAAGAAATGGTAAGGAGTTCATTCCTCCAGAGCAATAAGAAAGTACTTTTGAAGTCTTATTATATACTGCATAAAACATAACAATATGCATTTCATCTGGAAAATCTGATTTGTTAAACTCCATATAAATGTGTCTTACGATCTTATCAGGGGCTGGGTTGCTGACAATACGACTTGGAATTTTTGAAGGTTTCATTGTACGATCAGCAAATAGAGTCATCATGGCAGCTGATATGCCATGACCAGCTACATCGGCAATAAACATTCCAATATTTTCTTCATCCATTACGTGAATATGATAAAAATCTCCGCTGAGTTTCTCACAAGGGATATATTCTGATACAAACTTTACACCATATAGGTTTAAAGTTTTAGGCGGCAGCAGGGACTCCTGAATTCTTTTGGCATACTCTAAATCCTTTAGCATTTTTTCATTTACACTTTGTATCTCGGCTGTCCTGCGCTCCACAATCTTTTCAAGATTTTCAGCATAGAGCTTAATTTGCTCCCTTGCTTTTTCTAATTCATAATAAGGATTATCTAGATTATAGATAAATATCGCCCTGCATATAAGATAAGTGCTAAAGATCTTATAAATATGTCCCAATAGATTATAAGTATCATAGACACTTTTATAGATGGTAAAAGCAGCTTCAGTAAAAATGCCTAGAATAAGTCCTGCTGCAAAAATAATAAATATCCTCTTTCCAGTAATCTTATAATCGTGTGTATACAGAAGTGCCGTTATCCCAAATATGAGCATAATGATGTATTCAAGATGTATCTTAAGCTTGGTCAGACCCAGTCCTTCAATAAACATTGGCGGAAACCAGTCAATATGATAGGTAACCCCATAGAAAACTATAAAAACGAATAAGCTGCTTCCAACCAGAAAATAAATCCGTGGTATATTGGTTCTACGATGATAAGGAATCAATGCCGATAGAAATACACCAAAAGCTAAGATTAATCTTGAGCAAATCCAAAAAAGGGTTGCTTTAGCAATGGAACTATCCGTAAAAAATAAAGGCATACCATTGTAACTCATCGTATGGAAAAAATCTATAAAACCCACTATAAAAAAAACCGATGAGAAAATGAGCAAGCGCGCTCTATGGTTTTTGGTATAGGTATAGTATGTAATAACAAATATGATAAAACATAGAACTACACTGACAAATTCCAAAAGAGTATGGTAACTCAGGAATAATTCTGTAGGAAATATCTTATAGATTTGCCCCTCCAACATCCCCACAACATTAAATATCATTAATGATCCCACCATGGTGAGCAACAAATATATATAATTAAAATCTATTTTTCTTTTGTTTTCTTTCATGCTTATCAAAGGATCCAACTCCTTATATATACCTTTTCTGTTTTAGTAAGAATTTCTACATAGATTTATATATTTCCTCTAAATTTTACTAGAAATAAGTTTTTTTCTAAAAAAGCGTCTAAGAAGGCTTTCTCTAGAGAACCCCAGATTCCCTTCGACGACTGCTGCCGCAGTTCGAGCACCCTCCTTAGTACGACAGGGAATTCTATCTTCTAGAACCCCTCTTTTTCATATAATGGAAAAGTAAAACTTTCCTATCAAATGAAAAAACAGTGTCATCTATAGACACTGTTTTCTTTAAAGACTGATAGCAATTCAAATTTTTCTGGAATTCTATAATACTCCTCCATACGCTTCTCTGCCTTACTCCAAGTTCCAAAAATGTTTTTTTGTCGCGCTATCCATTCAAAGTAGAGCATAATAATCCCACCATCAATTCTATTACGATTTATAGCATTGTTCTTCTCTTTCATAACTGCCAAAACTACTTTATTTTCATCAATAATAAACTGCCAGGGCTGCTGATTTCCCCAAGAAGGTGCCCATCTGGCAATATCAAGAATTTCAAGATATTTAGACAGGTCTCTACCTTCTGTCTGTTTTCCCCACTTTTGAAAAAAAACAATCTCATCCACAGATTTTCGTACAGATTTTTCTTCTAAAAATCTACCTGTTAGCTTATCTATAGCTGTCTCCTTGGGATATCCAATTGGAGTAAGGGCTAACATGATCTTATCAGGTTCAAAAACTCCAAATGCTTCCTTTAACTTACTTTCATAATGTAACACTTCTATCCAGCAGGTGCCTAATTCTTCCTTATAAGCTTCTAACATCAGTTGTTCCATGCAATACCCTAAATTCTCAAGATATCCTTCCTTTTTATCTGTGATAACCGCAATATAGTGAGGGGCTTCAATGGTTTTTCCAAAATATCCAGCAAAGCCCGATAACTTCTTTGAAGCCTTTGCTCCGTCTAAAATAGGAATAAATTTAATTTGAATATCCTGATACAGAGGTCTCGACACTGTAGCTAAATGGATGATTTTTTCCAGCAAGTTTTCGGGTAGAACCTTTTTTTTATAGTTTCTAACAGATTTTCTATTTTCTAAGACGCAAATGATATCCATACTTTCACCTTTTCCATGACTATTCATGAAACACACTGCCTCCAATAAATTCTCTAATAATAGATGTATAGGGAATGATTGAATCATCCTCTATAGATAAGAAGTAACTTAGAAATTTCAATAATCTTTTGGATTCTGAGAATTCCTTTTCGTGACTTGGTATTTCTCTCAAAAGGGGTTCTGCATATTTTTTTAGAATGGCTAACTCAAAAATAAGAGCAGAATTAAACATCACATCCGCATCCTCCTGGAAGGGGAAAATATTTTTTTCCTCACCCCTTCTCACAGAATTCCAGCGTCTGAGAGTATTTATAGCCGAATGACCACGATATTTGCTATCTCGGACGATTCTCCGCAACAACCGTGTATCTGTGGTAGGTATTCTATTATGATCATCAATATTAAGTTGTGTTAATGCACTGATATATATTTTGAATTTTTTGTCATGGGGAATATCTTCTGTCAGTCGCTCATTTAGTCCATGAATTCCCTCTATAATAATGGGATGTTCCTCTGTGATTTGCATTTTTCGACCTCTATACTCTCGCATTCCAGTATGAAAGTTGAAGTAGGGTATTTCAACTTCGTATCCTTTAATGAGTTTAGAAAGATGTTCATTAAACAACTGTAAATCAACAGCTTCTAAGGCTTCAAAATCATACTCTCCATCCTCATCCTTTGGCGTATGCTCACGATCAACAAAATAATCATCTGTTGATATAGCTACAGGCTTGAGGCCATTTATTTTCAGCTGAATAGCCAGGCGTTCAGCAAAGGTAGTCTTCCCTGATGAAGAAGGTCCAGCAATTAGTATAATTCGTTTCTTTTTTTCTGCGATTTGATCTGCAATTTTAGCAATCTTTTTTTCGTGAAGTGCTTCAGCAATACAGACTAGCTCACTATAGTTTTTATTTGAAATCCGTTCATTGAGATTGGCCACATAGCCAATGTCCATGATTTTTCCCCATTTTTCATTCTCACGAAATATACTAGCTAGTTTTTTCTGTTCCTTAAAGATCGGAATATCTTTCGGATTCGTTTTCTCAGGATACTGAATAATTACTCCAGGATCATAATATTTTAATTTAAACTGCTTTAAGAATCCCGTGCTCGGTACCATATATCCATAAAAGTAATTCTTTAACCATCCACAGCTATATATATTCACTTCAGGTTTTTTCCTATAATCAAGGAGCTTTGTTTTCGCATCAAAACCTAGCTCTGTAAAAATCCGCTGTGCATCTTCAATGGCTATGCTGCTTTTTTCAAATGGAACATCTTCCTCAATAATTTCACCCATTCTTGCCTCAATTTTTATAACATCCTCTTCCAGAATTGGTCTTTTATAATGAATCTCACAGTAAAGCCCCTTGCTCAAAGAATGTTCTACAGTTACCTTACACCCTGATAAAACTTCCATAGCGGCTCTTATGAAGACAAAAGATAAACTTCTTTGATAAATGCGAATACCATCGGAGGTAGTCAAATCCAAAAATTCAATCTGACTATCTTTATGTAAAGAATGTCCCAACTCACTTAGCCGATTGTTTACTTTTGCTGCAACAATAATAGAGGGATATTCCCCTGCAACTATCCTACTTACCTCTAAAAGAGTACTTCCCTCATATACTTCTATTTCTTTGGATCCTTCTACAGTTAGTCTTATATATTTGTCCACAGCCATGTCCTTTTTCTTCTCCCCTTCCCTGATCATTATAACAACCTATGTAAAACTATATATATTTATACCCTTTTTGACAGAGAATAATTAATTTCTATTAATAAACTTAAAAGTCCTTGTATTTCTACAAGAACTTTCAGGTCTACTACATTTGCGGTCTGCTTGGCTTAGAAATGTCACAGAGTGCATCTCCGGCTTCATTTACGTATATGTTTTGAGTAGCCAGGTCACCAATAGCCAAAATACCTACCAGTTTACCCTTCTCAACAACAGGCAATCGTCTTACTTGATTACGGGCCATTAAATCTGCTGCCTCATGAGCATCCATATCTGGTGTTGCAAAAATCAACTTATCCGACATGATCTCTTGGGCACGATGTTGGTTATTACCCTGTGAAACACTTCGAAGCACAATGTCTCTATCCGTAACAATCCCTAGTGCATGCTTATCTGCATCGCAAACTGGTATGCATCCTACATCTAGTTCTTTCATTTGTTTTGCAATCTGTTCAACTGAAGTATTTGGATTTGCAAAAGATACATCTTTTGTCATCAATTCTCTTACTTTCATAGAAAGACACCTCCTTTTCATTTTCTTTATTTATAATGTGCAGTAAATAAAAAAAATAAACAGAAATAGGAGAAGAACCTTCTATAGAATCATCTGTGTTTATTACCTAATTTGGCCTATTTTTGAAAATGGATATAATCTGACTAAAACCTTTCCTCGAACCAAATCTATTTCAACAGGACCAACGCGGTCATCTCTACTGTCCATACTATTTTCACGATTGTCGCCCATGACAAAAATCATGTCATCTGGAACGATCATATCCACTTCACCTGGTGTATATAGACTATTAATATAGATTTCCTGGAGAAGTTCATCATTGACATATACTTGTCCATCCACAACCTGCACATGATCTCCAGCGATACCAATCACTCTTTTTATTAAGTCCTTTTCTTTTCCTTCAAAGGTCTTTAGATGAGATTTGAACACCACAATATCTCCTCGTTCTGGTTCGTGCAGCATGTAAGGGATTTTATTGATAATCAAGTAGTCATATTGATCAAGGGTTGGATACATAGAATAACCTTTGACCAAAGTAGGTCGAATAAAGGTAGTGATTACAAGTGCTATCAACACTGATAAAGCGATAGTCTTAATCCATTCAATAATTTCTTTCTTCATCCAAACATCTCCTCTTAAAGACTTACTATTGTCCATTTTACCATTAAATTTTCCTTTCTACAATCATCTTTGCTATTTTAAAAACAGACAATCAGCATTTAGGAGGCTTCGTAGGCATGTTTTGATTCTCTTTTGCTAATATCTTATCTGAAAACAGATATTGTTCTGCTTTTCGAAAATCTTCATGAACATCACAGTAGAAGGTTTTCCC
>JBFNEZ010000079.1:0-15627 GCA_040797825.1 Thermotaleaceae bacterium
GACTTATATTGGTTAACTGATATTTTTGGTCTTGATAATCTACCAGCTTTTCTAGCTGCAGTTCTTGAATGATTTTTTTAAGTTTTTTATCCATGCGAATCTGGTCTTGAATTGGACAACTTGAATCATGGGCTTTAGAAAGTATTTCATCCTTTTCAAATAACAATAGTTTCATCAAATTATTCCTATCCATCAAGTTCACCTATAGAGTTCTTAATAGCTCGAGAAACAAAAAAAGTATAAGAATTTTGATAAAAAAACTGTCTTGAAAGAGTTCTTTTATAAAAGCTAAAAATGGATGCTTTAATTTAGGCTTTCCTTTTTTTGAAAATAGAAAATCCAATTCATCTTTGGTAAGCTGACTCATGGAATATCCCCTCTCTTTGCTTATTAATATATATTGTATAAAAATTCAAAAAAAATGCAATGGGTAAAAAAGCCGATATACGAAATGAGTCGAAATACCTAGAAATATGGAAATGATATATTTTGTTCTTTATCCTAAGGCTACATACTTCCATTTTCCTTTCTGGAAACGATAATAAACAAGGGCCCACCGTACAAATTGATCTACAAACACAGCCATCCATGCACCCACGAGACCGAAGCCAAGAACAACTACAAATAAATAGGAAAGAACAACTCGAACGCCTAATATCCCAATAAAAGTAGAGACCAAAGGCCACATCGTATCTCCAGCACCCCTAAGACCGCCTGCAAGGATTAACTGAGAGGATTGAAAGGGTTGGACCAGAGCGATTACTTTTAGTGCCATAGAAGCGCTGGATATGATTTGAGGATCTCTCGTATAAAGACCTACAATTTGGGGACCAAATAAAAAGAAAATCAATGCAATAAAGGAAGAAATGACGGAGCCAATTTTTCTTGTTTCCTGGGCATATTCTTGAGCCTTTATAGGTTTCCCAGCACCCAAGCTTTGGCCTACAAGGGCAGATGCGGCAATCCCAAAGGCCTGCCCAGGATTAAAGGATAGGCTCAGTACACTTAAACAGATTTGATGGGCAGCAAAAATAATGGTGCCCAAGGTAGCTACAATTTTAACAAAAAGGAGAATACCCATTCTCAGGCAGATCTGCTCTAAGGAAGCTGGAATGCCAATTCGAGCAAGATTATATAAAATGTCCTTATTGAACTTAAAGGGTTGGAGGGAGAGGGTTACAACACTTTTTCCCTTTAATATATATCCAAAAAGAATAATGAAGGCCAATACATGGGAGGCAGCTGTGGAAATGCTGGCCCCTATAATTCCCAATCTTGGAAACCCAAGGAGTCCGTATATGAGGAAGGCATTGCCAATTACATTTAAAAAGTTGACAGCAAGATTTATTTTCATTGGCAGGCGTGTATCTCCAGCGCCTCGGAGACAGGCAGCCAGCGAAAAATTTAAAGTCTGAAAAATGAAGCCAATCATAATGATTTTAAAATACAATCTTCCCACTGCTAAGGTTTCCGGGTAGGCACCCATAAAGCTCATGATCGGATCCGTATAGAGGATTCCCAGTATGGAGAGGGGGATGGCAAAAAGGAAGAGATTTAAACATATCACATGTTTCACTGTATTTTCTACCCTATCCAGCTGCTTGCCTCCAATATATCGGGCCACCATGGCCGTTCCTCCAACACTAAGGGATTGGGCTAAAGCTAAGCCAATTAAAAGGGGCTGATTGGTAATTCCCACGGCGGATACGGAAGCCGCTGCTACAGCGGCATCGGCCATTCTCCCCAACATCATCATATCGATCATGCTAAATAAGGAACCAAGGAGCATTTCTGCCAGCACAGGCCATGCAATACGAATAACATCCTTACGAACAGGATGCTGGAATAGAAGGATATTTAGTTTTGATTTTAAAAGAACAAATAAGCTCATTTGAATGACTTCCTTAAATGTACAAATATTTAGATACTCTAAATATCATATCATAGAAAATAAGTTTTTGCCATATAACTCGCAAATAGAAGCATAAGTTTACAGACTATAGTATAATAAAAACAAAGAATAATAAGAAAAGGAGAGATTGCATATGCCGACTGGAGAGCAAAAACTATTGTGTGGTGTTGCTCATTTGGGGTGGATGGTAGGAGCGCCTATTCTGGCTCCTCTTATTATCATGCTCCTATCGGGAGATTACTTCGTACGAAATCAAGCAAAAGAGGCTTTGGCCTTCCAAATTGGTTTGATTGTATTAGGAGCTATTTTCGCTATTTTAAGCATTTTGCTCATCGGGATTCCTTTGCTTATGCTGTTAGGTCTGGGAGCACTTATCTTTCCTATCATTGCCATTGTAAGGGTTTGTGACGGCATAGATTATTCCTATCCAATTACAGGGAAGTTTGTTCGGGATAACTTTTAATAAGGAGAAATATAGAATGAATAAGGCCCTCTGTGAGGGCCTTATTCATTCTATATTTCTGTTAGTTTTGCCCTTATTTTTTTTAGAACTGTTTCCTGATGCAGAAAAATATCCTCTTGATCCACATCTATTTCCAGTAGAGGGGAGAGCGTATACTCCTTACGCCACTGGGTGTATTTTTCATTGAGTCTTTCCCAATAGATGGTGGGAACGATAAGCTCATAGGATCTGCCCCTTTTTTCAATATTGGCTATAGCCTTTGGGACAGAGCATTTTAAATAAATCATCAGAATCGGAGGTTGGCTGTGTTCCAGCATGTTGTCCAGCAGGGTATCATAGGTATGAAATTCTTCTTTGCTCATATAGCCGTCTTCGTAGAGCATACTGGCAAAAATTCTGTCTCCAAAAATAGAACGATCTAAAAGTCCCTGTCCGTGGTGATGGACGGCCTTAATCATGCGAAAGCGTTCGTTTAAAAAATGGATTTGCATGGTAAAGGCCCACCGCTTTCTGTCTCTATAGAATTTATCTAGCAAAATCTCTGTGCTGCCATTGGATAGTTCGTTATATAAAGGAATATCTAACTCTTTTTCTAATATTTCTGCTAAAGTGGTTTTTCCACTGCCCACAACACCATCAATACATATCACCTTGTTCATCACCGCTCTCCCTTATATATTATCCTTTTATGGTTTCTCCAAAATTTCTTCCAAAGTCAATACAATTTTCTAGTGTTTCCTCGGAAGGGGAGAATTTTTTACCCATAGGCTCAAGGGGCACTTTAAAACCCATCTGCTTTAAAAGACTATTCGCCATTTGGATCCCTTCTCCACCCCAACCATAGGAACCAAATACGCCAGCTATTTTTCCCATATTGGCCATGGGATCAATGACGGAGAATACATCCCACATGGGTTTTACCATGGTTTTGTTGATGGTTGGAGATCCCAATAGAATTCCCTTAGAGCTGTTAATAACCTCATGAATTTCCTCAAGAGAAGCGGTCTCTGCATCTATAGAGACTACTTTTACATCCACTGCCTCCAGGCCTTCTTTAATCTTCTCAGCCATTACCTCTGTGTTATTATAGGCAGATAGATAGAGTAGGGCTACCTGTGGTTGATTTCGTTTTGACATTTCTTCCTTAGACCAATGAAAATATAGATCTATGTTTTCCTTAGGATTCTTTGATAGAATAGGTCCATGGGAGCTGTAGATTACTTCAATATCTAAATCCTTTACCTTCTCATGGGCACTCAAGTAATGCTGGGCAAAGGGCTTCATGATGCAGTTGTAATAGTGCTGTAAGGCTCCTTTATATTCCTCTTTTTGTGTACTGTCAGCTTCTATATCGCAATAGTGAGAACCATAGACATCGCAGGTAAATAAAGCCTTGTCGGAGGGACTATAGACCAGCATGGTATCAGACCAGTGTAAAAATGGGGCTGTAATGAATTGCAGCTTTCTCTTGCCGATGTCCAGTATTTCTCCATCACGGATTACATGGACTTTGAAAGGTCTGTTGATTTGCTCCTTTAAAAAAATGCTGGCTGCCTTGGTACAATACACAACAGCATTGGGATTGATCTCTAAAATGTAGGGCAGACTTCCAGAATGGTCTGGTTCTGTATGGTTGACAATAATATAGTCAATGGCTTTAATATCCGTTAATTCTCCAAGCTTTTCAATAAATTCATCTTTGAAATTTACTTTGACGGTATCAATTAATACCTTCTTTTCATCATTTATAAAATAGGCATTATAAGTGGAGCCATGGGGAGTTTTCATAATAATGTCAAAGGTTTCCAATCCAGGATCTAGAACACCTGTCCAATAGAGATTTTCTTTTAGTTCAAAAGCTTTCATGGTATAACAACCTCCTTTTTCTATACTTATTATATACCGCAGAAAAAAACTAATAAACATTATCAAATAGAAAAAAATATTGTTAAAACAGAAGGTTTTAATCGCCTTTAGTATGGTACAATAAGAGTAAAACTATCAGCAGAAAAGTGATGAAAAACTGTGTTTTAGGAGAAGATAATCCTATAAAAAATTAGGGGTGAAGAAATAAACAATGATAGAGATGGGAAAAACCAATGAATTAAAGGTAGTAAACCTGACTGCCATCGGCGCTTATTTAGACGGAGAAACGGGCAATCCAAAGGATAATATTCTATTGCCAAACAATCAGCTGCCCGATGAAATAGCAGAAGGAGATATTTTAGAAGTTTTTATTTATAGAGATTCTAAGGACAGAGCCATTGCAACCAGAAAGAAGCCTTTGGCCCAAGTGGGAGAGCTGGCCTTTTTGAAGGTTGTGCAGACCACACAAATCGGCGCATTTCTTGATTGGGGTTTGGAAAAGGATTTGTTTCTACCCTTTCAAGAGCAAAAATATAAGGTTCAGGCAGGAAGAAGCTATCTGGTTTATTTGTACATAGATAAAAGCGGAAGGATTAGCGCTACCACCGATATAGACAAATATTTATCTACTGACAGCTCTTTTAAGGAAGGAGATTGGGTAAGCGCCATTGTATATGGCATCAAGACAGGTATAGGAGCCTTTGTAGCAGTAGAAAACAAATATAAAGGCCTGATTCATGAAAAAGAGGTTTTTCAGGATCTCCGAAACGGAGACGTGGTAAAGGTACGGATAAAAAATATTCGGGAAGATGGCAAGCTGGATTTATCTTTACGAAAGGCCTTCTACAAACAAATGCAAAGCGACAGCGAGATACTTATGGAAGCGATTAGTAAAAATGATGGATTTCTGCCCCTCCACGATAAAAGTGAACCAGGGCAAATCAAGTATCATCTAAACATGAGCAAAGCTGCCTTTAAACGGGCTGCAGGAAAGCTTTTAAAGGAAAATAAGATTATCATGACAGAAAAGGGCATTCAGCAGAAAGAGGAGTAGACTGTAGACAACAGTCTCTTTTTCTTTTTTTGATGATATGGCTTAAAATACTTCCTCAAATATGATAGAATTGATATATTTAAACAAAGGAAATTTCTATTCCATAAGAATCTATGGGGGTGGGAGTATGGAAAAAGTGAAGATCCTTCACTGCGGAGACTTTCATTTTGATACGCCTTTTTATGGCTTGAGTCCAGGAGAGGCGGAAAAAAGGAAAGAAGATTTACGAGAAACCTTCGGGCGGATTATTGATTTGGCCAAGGACACTGAAATAGACCTCATGTTTATCAGCGGAGATTTTTTCGATAATGAAAAGGTTATGAAAACTACCTTAGTTTATATCATAAAAAAGTTAGAGGAAATTCCTCAGATCCAAGTATTTATTAGCCCGGGCAACCATGACCCCTATACCCACAAATCCTATTATCATCTTATTCAGTGGCCTGAGAATGTGCATGTTTTTTCTAGTAAAATGGAGGGAATAGCGGTTCCCCACTTAAATACATGGGTATATGGCATTGGTTTTTCAAAACACCATGAAAAGAAATCTTTATTGGAGAATTTTACATTGGAAAATCCCAGCTGCATCAACTTGATGGTTGTCCATGGAGAGGTAGTTTCCGGTGAACAGGAGAGCGATTACAATCCTATTCCTATAGAAACCATTGAAAAGAGCGGCTTGGATTATTTAGCCCTAGGACATCGTCATGGATTTTCTGGTATACAAAAATCTGGGAATACCTATTGGAGCTACTGCGGCAATCCTGAAGGCAGAGGTTTTGATGAATTGGGAGCCAAGGGCATTGTTATGGGAGAAATCGCCAAGGGGTACTGCCATTTGCATTTTCATGAAATCTGTAAGAGAAAACTTTTTGAGAAGATCATTGACATCCAAGGAGCAGGGACCTATGAGGAAATCATAGAAGAGATCTACGCGCAGGTACAAGATCTGTCTAAGGAAAAGAACCTATATAAATTGGTATTAAAAGGTACTCTCTCGGAGGGCTTTATCCTGCATCCAGATGTGATTGAGGAGAAGCTGGGGGATAATTTTTACTATGTAAAAGTTGTAGATGAAACAGAAGAATATTTGGACATAAAAGAACTGCAGGATTCTTTCTCCTTGAGAGGACTCTTTATTCGAGCTATGGAAGAAAAGATAAAAAAGGCTGCAAATCCAGAGGAGAAAAAACGATTAGAGTTGGCTTTGAAAGCAGGAATTCGTGCTTTGAGGGATGGGGAGGTGGTCTTTGAATGAATATCCAGAAATTGAAGGTAGGCCATTTCGGAAAACTAAAGAATGTGGAGATAGAGTTTAAAAAGGGACTTAATGTAATATACGGAAAAAACGAGGCAGGAAAAAGCACCCTTCAGGCCTTTATCAAAGCTATGTTTTATGGCATGGGTTCAGGAAAACGGGAGATAAGAGCAAATGATCGAAAGCGCTATTTGCCATGGAGCGGAGAAACAGCCCTCGGAGAATTATATCTTCTGGGCAGGGATCAAAATAATTATTTAATTAAAAGGAGCTTTGGGGAAAAGAAAAAAAAGGATGACAGCCTTGTTATAGACCCTATCACAGGAGCAGAAGCCCATCATATTGATAACCAGAAACCAGGAAACAGCTTTTTTGATATGGGGGAAGAGGCCTTTGAAAAAACTATTTTCATTCGACAATTAGGCTGCGAAGTGACCCATGACAAAGATGATGAAATGATGAAGCGGATTGCCAATATGCAGCAGACAGGAGACGAAAGTCTCTCCTATCATAAAGCGGTGGATGCACTCCAGAAAGCTGGAAAAAGCCTATCAAGTCCTAGAAAGGCCGGCAAGATGGATAAACTCAAGTTGGAAGAGGACAAGCTGAGACAGGAGTTGGTCTATAGTAGGAGTCTTCACGAAGAAGGGATTGAGGAGGAAATTCGCCTCAATCGGTTATTGGAAGAACGGGACCAATTGTTATCAGAAATCACAAGGCTGGAGGGGGCAAAAAAAAGGGTAAGGCGTACTCAGCTTTTAGAGGAATATCAGAGACTTTCCGTCTACGAAAAAAAGATAGAAGAGAAATTGAATACTATTGAGACCTTAGACCAACAGCTAAAATCCATTTCTGAAGATAGTATTTCTAAAGGAGAAGAAGGACTCCGTAGTTGGAGAGAACTGAAAAAAAATATGGAAGAAGCTCAAAACTATAGGACATTCATCGCAGCGCAGATTCTAGAGCAGCAGGATCTGCTCACCGAAAGTCAAGGCTATGAAGAACTGGAGGAAGATATTGAAAAAATCCTCTTTGAAGCCATACAGGGAAAGCAGTTTTTGGAGGAAAAACAGAAAGAAAAAGAGATTCTAACAGAAGAGAAGGAGTTATTGGAGAAAGAGCTGAGACAACAGGTAGAGGGAATGGGTCCATTAATCGCTTTTCAGACCATAACACCTAGCTTAGAACAGGAGATATACGATCGAGAAGAGGGAATCAAAGAATTAAAACATAAAATAGGCAATGATGGAAGACGAGATCATCTACTGCTTAAGGAAGAGATGCTAAAAACCAGACAAAGACATGCAATAGCCCTGTGGAGTACAGGAATCCTCTTGGCTTTAGCTGGAGGTGGAGCAGGGTGGTTTATTCAGTTCTATTATTATAGCTTATCTATTCTTGGACTTATTTTTACGGTGGGGGGTTTCCTAAAACAAAAATCCCTGAGAAAAGAAATGAAAAAGCTGGAGATGGAAATCTCAGTTTTAGGAGATATGAAAGCACTTCACAAGGAGGTGGAGGAAAATGCTAGGATAATCCAGCAGATGTATGCCACCCTTGGAGTTATGAATTATTCAGAATTTCGGACTGGAATGAGTCAATATACAGAGAAAAAAGAAGTTGTCGATACTTTAAAAGGAAAGCTTTGTGAAAAAGTAAAGCAGCTGGATTCTTTTTTTCAGCAGCAGGATAGGGATAGACTGGAAGCATACAGAAAATATATTGAAGAGACCTTAAGCAAATGCCACTGTCAGGACTATGAAGGCTTTAAAGAGGCTTTTAAACGGTATAAAGAAATATTAGAAAATAAAAAATCCTTAGAGAAAAAATTACAAGAAAAAACAGAAGAAATCCAGCAGTTTGAACAAGAGATAGAAAAAGTAAGGAAAGAGCTTGAAGAACTATTTATGCCTTTTGGAGAAGTGTGGGATTGTCCCGAGGACTTAGAACAGAGGATTGCTGAGATAAAGGTAGGACTAAAGCAGGGGAAAGAAGCAGCTCGAGAACTGGAGAGCTTGGAAAGTACCTTTAGAGAACTTCTAAAGGGTAGAGATTTGGTTCAAATGGCAGAGGAGTTAAAGGAAGATATAGAGGAGCCAATCCTTGAAGAGGGAATTCAGGAAGAAGATGAATTAGAAAATGCATTAAAAGAAAGTACTCAAAACCTCATTCTTATTGAAAAGCGGATCAAGGATTTAGAGTATGGGATACAAAGCAGGCTTCAAGGGATTCGTAGTATCGCCCAAATTGAGGAAGGGCTGGAAGGGATTCGCCAACAAATTGCCTATTACGAGGAAGCGGCTATGGCCCTAGATATTGGCAAAGAAGTTCTGGAACAGTCCTTTCGAGAACTGCAAAGAAGCTTTGGACCTAGATTTAACCAAACTGTTGGTCAAATACTGGAACAAATCACCCTGGGAAAGTATAAAGGGGTGAAAATATCAGAAGACTATCAAATAAAAATAGAAGATCCCATAGAAGATAAAATTAAGGATATTCATTATTTTAGCAATGGAACCTGGGACCAAGTATATTTTGCCCTTCGACTAGGGATTATTGAGATGATTTTTGGAAAGGAGTTTTCCATACCTGTAATGCTAGACGATGCTTTTGTACAGTATGACGAAGAACGACTTCATGCCGTATTGGCTTTTCTTTATGACTATGCAAAGGAGCACCAGGTTATTTTGTTTACTTGTCAAAATCGGGAAATTGAGCTGTTGAAACAGTATCCTGAGGTCAACTATATATTTATATAAATGAAGAATTTGTGTGTTCTTGAGGAGATGAAAATGCAGAAAAAGATACTATAGAAACGGGTGATTAGATGAAAAGAACAGAATTGTATAAGCGATTGGAAAAAGAAATTTTGGTTTTTGATGGGGCCATGGGAACCATGCTTCAACGGATGGGATTAAAAGGCGGAGAATGCCCGGAAGCCTATAATTTAAAGCAGAAAGAAATTATTTTCCAAATCCACAAACAGTATGTGGATGCAGGATGCAATATTATTCAGACCAATACCTTTGGAGGCAATAGGATTAAATTGGACTTGTTTGGTTATGGGGATGCAGTGACCGATATAAACCGCCAAGCAGCTGCTATTGCACGGGAAGCTGCTGGGGAAGGGTGCTGGGTAGCTGGCGATATTGGACCCTTGGGGAAATTACTATATCCCTTAGGACCTTTGTCCTTTGAAGAGGCTTATGATACCTTTTATGAGCAGGCAAAGGCTTTGATAGATGGAGGCGTAGATCTGATCAATATTGAAACCATGTCCGATATCCAAGAGGCAAAGATTGCGGTTATGGCAGCTAAGGATGCAGGGGATGTGCCAATTTTTTGCACCATAACCTTCGATAAGGATATGAGAACCTTAACGGGAAGCGATCCGGAGACTGCAGCCACGATTTTAGAAGCTTTAGGAGTAGACGTATTGGGAACAAACTGTGGCTTTGGTCCTGATAGGATGATTCCTATTCTAGAAAGAATTCATCAAGTGACTAAAAAGCATATCATTGTTCAACCCAATGCAGGACTTCCAAGATACGTGGAGGGGGAAACTATTTTTGATTTGAATCCGGAAGATATGGCGGCTTTTGTCAAAGCTTTGGTTGCAGGAGGTGCCAATATTATTGGAGGCTGCTGCGGAACCACCCCTGAGCATATGAGGGCTATTGTACAGGCATTACAGCAGATAAAACCCGTTGAAAGACCAACAGGGATTCCCTCCAAGCTTGCCAGTGGGAGAAGAACAGTTTTCATCCATGAATCTTTACCCTATCCTATCCTTGGAGAATGTATCAATCTTACTGGAAGAAAGCACTTAGCAGAAGCCGTAAAGAACGACAAAATGCATGTCATTGCCAAGGAAGCGCGAAAACAGGTGGAGGCAGGGGCCAAGATTATTGATGTGAATATGGGTATTCGGGATATAACTGTTTGTGAAGAAATTGCTATGAGGAAGGCGATTCTGAAGGTACAGCAGGCCGTAGATACCCCCCTATCGATTGATACCACCAGCCCTGCTGTAATGGAAGAAGCCTTGAAGGTTTACAGAGGAAAACCCCTGTTGAATTCTGCAAATGGGGAAGATGCTTCCCTGGATGCAGTAATTGCCTTAGCCAAAAAATATGGGACTGCATTTTTAGGTTTGACCCTCGACAGTAGAGGGATTCCTAGTACAGCCAAGGAGCGTTTTAAGATTGCCGAAAAGATTGTTTATACAGCTTTAGAGGCAGGCATAGCCCGGGAGGATATTTACATAGATACCCTTACCTTGACTGCAGGTGCGCAGCAGCAGATGGTTCCTGATACCTTGGAGGCATTGAGAATGGTCAAAAGAGAACTGGGGGTAAGAACGATTCTAGGAGTCAGCAACATTTCCCATGGACTGCCAAATCGCAAGGATTTGACAGCGGCTTATTTGGCTATGGCTTTAGAAGCTGGCTTGGATATACCTATTATTAATCCTTACGAAGAACGGATTTGGAGCATCTTACGGAGTGCCGACGTAATAACGGGAAGAGATCAACAGGCAAGGGAATACATCCAATGGGCTCGAGAGATGAAGGCGGAAGAAGCGGTAGTAGAGCAGAGGCCAAAGGAAAAAACGAGCTTAAAGGAAGCGATTATAGAAGGTGAGCAGGAAAGGGTCCCTGTTATTATCGAAGTATTAAGAGGACAGGGCCTAAAGGCAATGGAAATTATCCAACAGCAGGTAGTAAAGGCTTTGGAAGCAGTGGGAGAAGCCTATGAGCGTCAGGATATATTTCTACCTCAGCTGCTGATGGCTGCAGAGGCGGCACAGCAGGCTTTTGCCCATCTAAAGGAAGAATTGGAACAGGAAGACTTTGAAAAAATTGGCACCTTCGTGATTGCTACGGTAAAAGGAGATATTCACGATATTGGAAAGAACATCGTATCCATTATGCTTCAAAATCATGGATTTCATGTTATTGATTTGGGGAAAGATGTTTCTGAAGAGACTTTGATCGAAAGAGCCATAGAAGAAAAGGCCGATATTATAGGCTTAAGTGCCCTTATGACAACGACTATGCAGGAAATGCAAGTCGTGATGGATGCCCTGGAACATCGGGGAGTATCCATTCCTGTGATGGTTGGCGGGGCCGTGGTGACAGCAGACTATGCACAAAGCATCGGAGCCCACTATGCAGCCGATGCTGTAGAGGCGGTACGCATTGCAAAGAGAATATTAGAAAAAACAAAAATCTAGGGCTGCAGTATTTGCAACCCTACTGTAGGGAAAGCATCTTATGCCTTCCGAATTAGATCTATCATTTAGCTAAGGGACATACAGGGTGGGCAGCAGAGTCTGCTGCCCCTACATTTGCCCATAATCCCACTATACCATACGAATGCAGAATTGAGGACAAGCGCTCATGCAATAGCCACACTGCATACATTTCTCCAGAAGAATAGATGCCTTTCCAGCCTCATCAAAGGCAATGGCATCATTGTGACAGACATCACTACAGCGCTTGCAGCTGATACACATGAGGGGAAGCACCTTTGGGTTTTTTTTATTGCGAAGGGTCAAGATACCTTCTAAATCTGTCTCATTGTTAAAGTATCGAACATTGTATTCTACCTCTTCATGGCTGACCATGCCCAGGGCGATGGATGCGGAGCCTTCTACAGCTCTGGCAAATTGCATGGACCCGTCAAATTCATCCATCAGGGTACCCCCACCGAGGGCTTTCATTAAGTAGATGCCCTTTCCTTTTTCTGCGTTTCGTATAATGGCCTGGGCCATTTCTTCACGGGTTCCAGCTAAAATCCCTCTAGCCTCTTTATTGATCAATGGAAATAGTATGTCAATATCTTCCCGTTCAGCCGCCAATTCGGATACCTTAACGTTATGGGTTGCCACCCCTACGGCCTTAATCAAGCCCTTGGCTTTATAGTCTAAAAGACACTGCAAGGCACCCTTTCTCACTTCAAAAATATCTACATCGGCTCGGGCTGCATGAAGATGGAAGATATCAATATACGGAATATCCAACTCTTTTAATGCTTCTTCTACAGCCATTTCCATATCTTCATAACTCAAAGCTGCAGATTTCGAAGCAAGGACAGGACGGATCCCGGTTTTTTCCATGGCCAGTCGAATATGGGGATAGGTCTGGTACATTTGAGCTGTATCAAAAAAATTAATACCCTTTTTCAATGCCTCAGCTAAAATATCAGAGGCCTCCTCTACGGGTACATTCTTTTGAAGGGGACCAATGGGCAAAACTCCGAAACAAAGTTCCGTAACTTCAATGTTTGTTTTTCCTAGTATATTTTTTTTCATACTTTCTACCTCCTGCTTATTATAAATTTATATTTTGGGTTATTGGAAATAAAGTAGAAGAGTCCTGCAAGCTTTTTGGAAAAGACCTTATTTCTCTTTCAGGATAATCTCAACAAGATTTTTAATAATACGGGCCGTCATTCCCCAAATGATATAATTTCCATATTCATAGAAATGTACGGTGCTATAGCCCTTTTTCCAATTGTAGTTTTTGCCTCCTTGGATTTTTTCATAGGGGAAGCTTGTATGGGGGGCCATTTCCACATTGATAATATACTCTTGAGGTCCTTGAAAAAAGAAATGCAAAGGCACCGTAAAAATTTCACCAACTTCCTGAACATTAAAAGGAATTGCATCAAGAGCTGCAGATGGAAGGGCACCTAAATAGGGGTAAAGAATGAAATTGTAGGGCGTTACCACATAATCAAGGGGGCCAAATATTTCGATTTCATCTTCAGGGATGCCTAACTCTTCACAGGTTTCACGACGGGCACAGTCTACTGGAGATTCTCCCGGTTCAATTTTCCCTCCAGGAAAGCAGATTTCTCCAGGCTGGGTTTTCAAGCTTTCTGCCCGAACTTCAAACAGAAGATGAAGTTCATCTTGAACTTGAAGAAGGGGTACCAATACAGAAAAATCTTGATAGCTACCCTCTGGTTTTGGCTGTCGATATTGTGTTATTTCCTTTAATAATGAAATATCCATAGGAACACCTCCTTTTGGATTTATTGAAGTTCAAGTTATGGTGGAACATGAACTTTTACATGAAATGTGTATAAAAGTTCATAAGACTAGTATATAATACTTTTACAATAGAGAAAAGAGATTCACTTTCCTCGAGGATGCATATATTTAGATTTATCTGTTTAAAATAGCAGAAGAAGTCTAAGAAGTCTAGGAGGAATAGGAATGGATAACTTGAGTATTATGGGAATACGGGTAGATCATAGAACGGATTCGGCACCCAAAATGCAAGAAATTCTAACAAGAAATGGAGATATAATCCTTGGAAGATTTGGAATCCATGATCCTGGAGAGGTGGACCATGGATTGATTACCTTAAATCTTAGGGGAGACATGGAAAGAATTCATGGGATGTCAGAGGATTTAGAAAGTTTAGAGGGCATAAAAATTAATCATATGCAGATCTAAGTAAAAAGGACAGTTTGCCAAGGCAAACTGTCCTTAAAAATGCACTAAAAAAATTTACAATTCACGTCATTATTCTATCAAAAAAATGGGAATATAGCAAGGAAATCTTTGAAAATAGTAGTAAAAGAGTTTATAACTTTTATGAAACTCTGGCATAGGAGGGCAATGGAGAAACTAGATTTTGCATTAGACCTTCTTCTTAGGTACAATAGGTCTATACTTTAAGGATAGGGAGGGGATGTCAGTGAATGCTAAAGAGCATCCTGATTATCAGGAAGAAAATATCCATTTGAAAGAAACCATAGGTTGGATTCAAGAAGAGGAGAAATTTCTTCAGGACTACGACGAGATCTTAAAAAGTGAAATAGCCGATATTCGCAAAACTGTGATCACACTCATGGATGAACGGCTAGTGGCGAAGCTGCAGCTCCATCAAATAGCGGAGAAAGATATGGGACAGCTTAAAAAGGCCAAAGAAAACCCCTATTTTGGGAGGATAGATTTCCAAGAGCGGCGCAGGGAGGATATGGACAGCATATATATTGGCAAGCACGGATTTATGGATAAGGACAGAGATATTCCTGTGGTTGTAGACTGGAGAGCACCGATTGCAGATGTTTACTACAGCGGGCACAGCAAGGAGGTTTCTTATCGGGCTCCCTATGGAGAAGTATCGGGTACCATGCATTTGAAAAGAAGATATGAAATTGAAAATGGCGTCCTCCAGAATATCTATGAGGAGAAGACCTCTGAAACTATTATTGAAGAAAGCTTGCAGGGAAAGGGAGCGTTCCTGGTAGAAGCCCTCAATAAAAGTACTCAAGGGAGATTGAAAGAAATTGTAGCCACCATACAGGATCAACAGAATAGAATAATCCGCAGCGAGATGAGCAAACCCTTAGTGGTTCAAGGGGTGGCAGGCAGTGGAAAGACAACGATTGCACTGCATAGAATGGCCTATCTTATCTACAACAATCGAAGAAATATTGAAGAAGCCCAATATCTGGTGATCGCTCCCAATAAACTTTTTCTACACTATATTTCTGACATTTTACCAGACCTTGGGGTTGAGAATGTCATCCAAACAACCTTCGAGGATTGGGCTATTGAACAAATAGGGATTCCTATTTCTACTGAAGGATGGGTAGATCCTTTAAATTCATTCATACAAGGAGCAGGAGAAGAATGGGAGCAGATAAAGCTGATAGGCAGGATTAAAGGCTCTTTGCTCTTTAAAAAAGTACTGGACAATTCTTTGCAGCAATGGCAGGAAAGTCTGCTGCCAAAGGAAGATTTGACCTTTGAAGATATTCAGTTGATCAGTTATAAAAAACTTCAAGAGATATTTTTGACCAGCAACGTTCATCTTTCCCTCAATGAACGTATTGAGAGACTGGGGCTCTATCTAAAGAATCGTCTTAGAGATAACATGACAGAGTATCAGCAAAAAATAGGAGATTTTTATCAACGGAAAATAGAGGATTTAAAAAGAGAAGCAGAAAGTCTGGAAGAAATCCGGCAGAATATCATTGCACTTTATGATGAACGGGATAGGCGGCTAAGTACAATTAAAGAAGAACTAGGGGGAGTGGTGGATCGCTATGTC
>JBFNEZ010000080.1:0-15359 GCA_040797825.1 Thermotaleaceae bacterium
GCCACGGGAGCCATAGGTGCAACAGGGCCTACGGGAGCTATAGGACCTACTGGAGTCACAGGAGCAACAGGATCACCAGGCTTACGAGGAGCAACAGGCCCTGCAGGCTATACAGGTCTATTGTCTGTCAATCGAATCTATGTGGCCAATAGATTTTCTAACAATGTTTCTGTAATCGATGGAATGACAAGTTCAGTGATTGCAACCATTCCTGTGGGAAATAATCCTAATTTTGGTGTAAAAGTCAATCCAATCACCAATAGAATTTATGTTTCAAATCTGTATTCTCGTAATGTTTCTGTGATTGATGGTATCACCAATACAGTGATTGATACCATTCAAGTGGGGGAATGGCCGTCAGCTATTGCTATTAATACAAGCAGCAATCGCATTTATGTTACTAATTATAACTCAAATAATGTTTCTGTAATTGATGGAAAAACGAACACGGTGATTGCAGCGATTCCTGTGGGAACAAATCCATGGGGGGCGGCAATCAACCCATCTACCAATAGCATTTATGTATCCAATAGATACTCTTACAATATCTCTGTAATTGATGGGATATCAAATGTCGTCATTGCAACCCTGGTAGGAAGTATAAGCGGAATGCGGCCAGCAGATTTGGGAATTAATCCAGTTACCAATCGGATTTACGGAACCAACTTTGACAACAATAACAATGTTTCTGTGATTGATGGTTTAACCCATACAGTCATTGGAACCATTAGTGTGGGGACAAATCCCTATGGAGTAGCAGTCAATCCAAATACCAATCGCATATATATCAGTAACTATGGATCCCACAATGTTTCTGTCATTGACGGGGTATCCAATGCCGTCATTGCTACCATTGCTGTGGGAACAAATCCCGGGGGAATAGGGGTGAATGTAAAAACCAATATGATTTATGTGTCTAATGAAAACGATGATACGGTTTATGTAATCCGAGGCCTGACCAATGAATTGCTTGGGTCGATTGCTGTGGGGGATGCTCCCCGGAAAATAGATATCAATCCTTAGATAAAAGATAATAGGCTTTAGAAGGCTCAACGCAGAAGGAAGTTGGGCCTTTTCATATCAAGGTTTGGATAGGGGAATGAAACCATGGCTTGCAGATAGCATAATATTTTTCATTATGCCCGTGAACGCCATGGACTATAAAAAAACATGGGCAGCTCACCAAATTTCATTCTTGTCATATATATGGTATAGAAGTAGTCTTAAGAATTGATGAAATCATTTAGGAGCGAGGATCGTGAGATATAAAGATAAAAAGATATTAATCATTGGTGGAACAGGCACTGTTGGCGGGAAGCTTGTTGAAGAATTATTGAAACAGGAGCCTGCCGTGATTCGAATATTGAGCAGAGATGAATATAAACAGTTTTTGCTGGGCAATACCTTGAAAAATCAAAAAAATATTCGATTGTTAATCGGAGATGTAAGGGATTATGATCGGGTGGAAAGGGCCTGTCGAGACATCGATATTGTCTTTAATTTGGCAGCTATGAAGCATGTGCCGGCCTGTGAATATAACCCTACGGAGGCCATGAAAACCAATATTATTGGGATGGATAATGTGATCAAGGCAGCTAGAAATCATAATGTAGGAACTGTAATCTTTACCAGCTCAGATAAGGCTATCAGTCCAACCAATGTCTATGGGGCAACGAAGCTTTTGGCAGAGCGAATCACACAGGCTGCCAACTTTAGCAGAGGCAGTGCCAAAACTAAATTTGCAGTTGTCCGATTCGGGAATGTATTGGGTTCAAGAGGATCGATTATTCCCTTATTCGAGAAACAGATTTTAGAGCAGCGAAAGATTACTGTTACGGATTTGAATATGAGCAGATTCATGATGACTCTGACCCAGGCAGCAGCCCTTACCATCCAGGTGGCAGAAAACTGTTTGGGAGGTGAAATCTTCATATTGAAGATGCCTGTCATCAAGCTTAAGGATTTGGTAGAGGTAGTGATTGAGGAAGTTTGCACAAAGCACAGAATTGACAGGAAGGAGATTCAGATTGAAACTATTGGGATGCGGCCTGGAGAAAAGCTGTATGAAGAACTGATGACAGAGGAGGAATCTAAATTTGCCTTTGATTTGGAGAAGATGTATGCGGTATGTCCTGTAACCTATGAGACAGAAAAATTCAGAGACTTTTATAGGACGTGTACGCCAGCAGAGATAGGGAGCTATCGTTCTCATCAGATGGCCCCACTGTCAAGGGATGAAGTCAGAGTCCTAATCAGAGAAGAAGGGATACTATAAAAAGAAGCTGTGAGAAGTTATGAAAAGGAATTTTTAGGACGAGGGGGAAAGCGTATGAGGGTTTTAGTAACGGGAGGAGCAGGTTTTATAGGAAGATGGGTAGTAAAAAAACTTTTGGAGGATGGCCATGAAGTATGGATTTTGGATAATTTGGCCAATGGAAGAGAAGCGAATATAGAAGAATTCATTTCTAAGAAAAATTTAAAAGACTTCGTATATGGCGATATAACCGATCGCGTAGTATTAAATGAACTTTTTCAAAATAAATTTGAGATCTGTTACCATTTGGCAGCAAGCATTAATGTTCAGGATAGCTTGGATGATCCAGAAACTACCTTTCAGAATGATGTATTAGGAACTTTTTACGTACTGGAAGAATGCAGAAAACACAAAACCAAGATGGTATTTATGAGTACCTGTATGGTATATGACCGAGCCAATGAGGAAGGGGGAATTGGAGAGGGCCATCCTATCAAACCTGCTTCTCCCTATGCAGGAAGTAAGATTTCAGGAGAAAGTATGGTCTTGTCCTATTGGCATGGCTATAAGCTGCCTGTAGTGGTGATTCGACCCTTTAATACCTATGGTCCTTTCCAGAAAACCGGGGGAGAAGGGGGCGTAGTAGCAATCTTTATCAAAAGAAAGCTAGAAGGGAAAACCTTAAATATCTATGGGGATGGAACACAGACCAGAGATCTGCTGTATGTGGAGGACTGCGCAAGATTTGTGGCGGAGACAGGGTATCGGGAAGCTGTTAACGGAGAGATACTCAATGCAGGCAGTGGCAGGGATATATCCATCAATGATCTTGCGAAGCTGATTGCCCATTCAAAAGAGCCCATACAGCATGTATCTCATATTCATCCTCAAAGCGAAATACAAAAACTGCTGTGCAGTTATTCTAAGACAGAGAAACTGCTGGACTGGAGACCAGAAGTTCCTTTGGAAGAGGGCCTCAAAAGAACGGAAGAGTGGATAAAGCAGCATCTATATTTGGTATAAGCAGGTGAGTATATGAAAGAAATTCTAGGAATTCATGGTGGAGAACCCACGAGAAAAAATTATTTACCCTATGGAAAGCAGTGGATCGATGAAGGGGATATCCAAAAAGTCATCGATATACTGGGGAGCGATTATTTGACTACAGGGCCGAAGATAAAAGAGTTTGAAGAGAAGATTGCGAACCATGTAGGTGCAAAGTATGCTGTCGCTGTTTCCAATGGTACGGCGGCCTTGCATGGGGCCTGCTTTGCTGCAGGGATAAGGAGAGGGGATGAGGTCATTACTACGCCAATGACCTTTGCGGCATCTGCAAATTGCATCCTATATCAAGGTGCTAGGCCCATTTTCGCCGATATCAATCCCAAAACCTACAATATAGATGTAGAGGATATAAAAAGAAAAATAACATCAAGAACGAAGGCCATTATTCCCGTGGATTTTACAGGGCAGCCCGCTGATTTGGATCCCATCTTAAAATTGGCTCAAAACTATGGACTTATGGTCATAGAGGATGGAGCCCACGCCTTGGGTGCTAGATATAAAGGAAAAAAAGTAGGAAATATTTCTCCCATGACTACCTTCAGCTTCCATCCAGTAAAGCATATTACCACAGGAGAAGGGGGCATGATTACCACCAATGAGGAAGAACTCTATAAAAGGTTATTACTGTTTAGAAGTCATGGGATTAGCAGAGAAGAAGACTTATTGCAGGATAAGAATCAAGGAAATTGGTATTATGAACAATTGGCTCTAGGATATAACTATAGAATTACAGATATCCAGTGTGCCCTTGGAGTTAGCCAGTTGGAAAGGTTGGATGGGTTTATAGCTAAAAGAAAAGCACTGGCGGAAGCCTATAATGAAGCCTTGGAGAACATGGAAGGACTCATCCTGCCCTATCAAGCAGATTTTTCAGAATCCAGCTGGCACTTATATGTAATTCAATTGGAACTAGGATCCTTCAAAGTAGGTAGAAAAGAGATATTTGAGGCATTACAGGGAGAGAATATCGGTGTCAATGTTCACTATATCCCTGTTTATTACCATCCTTATTATCAAGAGCTTGGATATAAGAAAGGTTTGTGCCCCAAAGCAGAAGAACTCTATGAAGGAATTATCAGTCTACCCCTATTTCCAAAAATGGATAAGGAAGAGGTGTTAGATGTGACGAAGGCAGTAAAGAAGGTGCTGAATTATTACAGAAAATAAGCGGTTAAGGTATGAAAAACTATGATATAAGTGTGGGGGAGAATCTATGGTGTACAATCTCATTGAAATAGCCAATACCCATGGAGGAAGTGTGGCATATTTACGGGAGCTTATCAAAGAATTTGAAGAATTTACAGAGGGATTTGGCATGAAGTTTCAACCCTTTCAATACGATGAAATTGCTGTTCCTGATTATGAATGGTTTGAGGTATATCACAAACTTTATATTCAGGAAGATGAATGGAAAGAGCTGATTAACTATGCCAGTTTAACAAAGGATATCTGGATAGATTTGTTTGATGCTTATGGCATTCAAATTGTCCGTCAGAATCTAGAAAAAATAGAGGGTATCAAGCTGCAGGCATCGGTTTTGATGAACAGATCTCTGGTGGAAGAATTATCTAGCCTGGATATGTCCGAGAAAAAGTTGATTATAAATGTTTCAGGATATGAAGTACCAGAAATCAAAGAAAGGTTATCTGAAATAGGTCTATCTATAAAGCCGCAAGAAATCTTACTAGAAGTAGGGTTTCAAGACTATCCTACCGAGCTTGCAGACGCTGGTATATCCAAGATAGGAGAGCTGAAAAAACACTTTGAAAACCCAATTGTATTTGCAGACCATGTGGATGGAAAGAGTGAGGATGCCCTTTGGCTGCCATTAATCGCTGGGATGATAGGGGCAGAGATGATAGAAAAGCATGTGATGCATGCTCATTTAGAAACGAAATATGATTATTTTTCAAGCATGACCATAGACCAGTATAGGAAATATATTGATCTTCAGAGAAAGTATACATCCCTATCCACACAGCCCTTTATAAATTCTAGAGAAAGAGTATATTTAGAAAAATCTGTGCAGCTTCCTATTCTTAAAACAGATCGAAGGAAAGGGACTTTGGTTTCTCTTAAGGATTTTTGCTATAAGCGAACTGGAAAAAAAGGACTGGATACAAAGACCCTAGAGGGTCTGGTGGGAAACTTCCATATTCTTACTAAGGATAAAAGGGCTGGAGAAGGAATATATTTGGAGGATTTAAAAAAAGCAACGATTGCTACCATTGTGGCCTGTAGATTAAAGTCTACAAGACTACCTAAAAAGGCACTCCTGCCAATTGGAGATCTTGCTTCTATTGAAAGATGTCTTCGCAATGCTCTGAAGTTTTCTCATGTAAATCACACCATTTTAGCTACATCCTCCTTGGAAGAGGATAAAGCCCTAGAACAATATATCTATAGAGATGACGTTGTTTTTCATAGGGGAGATCCTGATGATGTCATCGAAAGATATTTAGATATTGCAAGAAAGCTTAAAATTGACGTGATTATACGGGCTACAGGGGATTGTCCATATTTATCAAAGGACATATGCCTGTTTTTATTGAAGTCTCATTTCATGGAGGGGGCAGACTATACTTGCAGCATTGGAGAAGCAGTAGGGACCAGTGTTGAGATTATCAATACCACAGCTTTAGAAAGAGTAAAAGCTTATTTCCCAAGGGCCGAGCACTCAGAATATATGACTTGGTATTTTCAAAACAACCCAGAATATTTTAGAATCAATAGGGTGGAGCTTCCAGGGAAATGGCAAAGAAATTATAGGTTAACATTGGATTATGAAGAAGACTTGAAGCTGTTTAATATAATAGAAAAGTATTTTAATGAAAATCATATGGAGTATACATTGGAAGAATTATTCAGTTTTTTGGATGAAAACCCTGAAATAGCACAAATTAACCAACATTTAACCCTAAGATACAGATCTGATGAAGAACTCATTCGATTATTAGATCGAGAGACCAAAATAAGATCTTGAAATGAGGGATAGGTATGGCTATACAGTTTCTATTGGCCCAGCCAGAGCAGTGTAATTTATTATTTCGGTGGGCAAACGATAGAGAAGTAAGACAAAACTCCTTTCATGGGGAATCTATAGACTATGAGGAGCATGTCCATTGGTTTGAGCGCATATTGTGTTCTGAGGAATCCCTTCTCTATGTTTGTTATCATGGGGAAGAGGCCATCGGCCAGGTTAGAATCGATTTAGAGGGAGAAATGGACTGGATTAGTTATAGCATTGCTAGAGAACATCGGGGAAAAGGATATGGGACCTCTATACTTAAAAATCTGATCCATATCCTGCCCTCCCAGAAGAAAGGAATCCAGAAGCTGGCAGGGAGAGTAAAACATTCGAATATCCCTTCTCAAAGAGCCTTTGAGAAGGCAGCCTATGACTTTATTGAGACAGAGGAATATATAGAGTATTATAAAATGCTTTTATAAAGCGGTGGGGAGCGACGGCCTTGTCGCTCCCTTCAATAATATATAAGATAATGAGGATTGATGATATGAATAGGGAGATTAAGATAAAAGATAAAGTAATTATTGGAGAGAATACCCCCTGTTATATGATAGCGGAAATGTCAGCAAACCATGGGGGAGATATCCATAGAGCCATAGAAATCATCCATAGGGCGAAGGAATCAGGGGCAGATTGTATAAAAATCCAAACCTATACCCCAGATACCATGACTATTGATTGTGACAACGGGTATTTTCAGATTCAAAAAGGAACATGGAAAGGAGAGAATCTTTACAAGCTATATGGCAAGGCCTATACACCCTGGGAGTGGCAATCCCAGCTCAAGGAAGAAGCAGAAAAAATAGGACTGGATTTTTTATCTACCCCCTTTGACAAAACGGCTGTAGATTTCTTGGAGGAGCTAAAAATCGATTTTTACAAGATTGCGTCCTTTGAAGTGACGGATATCCCTTTAATTCGATACATTGCCTCAAAGGGAAAACCCATTATTCTTTCTACGGGGATGGCAACCTTTGAAGAAATAGAAGAGGCGGTGGCGGTCGTAAAAGCCCAAAGAAATGAAAATATATGCCTATTAAGGTGTTCTAGCGCCTATCCTGCCATTCCACAGGATATGAACTTAAAGGCCATGATTCATCTAAGGGATAGCTTTGGATTACCCGTAGGATTATCAGATCACTCTATGGGTTCTGTTGCGGCAATCACTGCGGTAGCATTAGGAGCGAAGATAGTTGAAAAACATTTTTGTATCAGCAGGGAGATAGAAAATCCAGATGCCAGCTTTTCAATGGAAGCCCATGAGTTTAGGGACATGGTTGCAGATATTCGAGCTGCTGAGACAGCCATGGGTAAAATCAATTTTGAATTGTCCGAGAGTGAGAAAAGCAGCAGGGTCTTTAGACGATCTATTTTTGCTGTAGAAGACATAAAAGCTGGGGAAGTATTTACCCATCAAAATATCAGAATCATTCGCCCTGCCTTTGGATTGGAACCAAAGTATATCGATCAAGTATTGGGCAAAAGGGCAGTGAAAGATATTGAGCGAGGAACCCCGTTGAATTGGAATTTAGTGAGGACAGAAAATAAGTAAAGAAGGATTGAACTATATGTATAAGGTAGCCATTCGGACAGATGGAGGATTTGGTATTGGTATGGGTCATGTAATGCGGTGTTTGTCACTGGCAAAAGAGCTAAAAAAAACAGGAAAAAATGTGATTTTTATATGTAGAGAGGCAGCAGGCATTGAAAAAATTAGAAAAGAGAATTTTGAAGTACTAGCATTGGGGGGTGAAGAAGACAGGAAAAAAAATTATAATGGCTATGAGGATGGGGCTCTGCAGAAAGAGAGTGAGCAGATTATAAAAATACTTGACGAAAAAAGAATAGGGCTTTTGATTGTGGATAAATATAACCTTTCTGAAGATTATTTTTTAAAATTAAAAAACCATGTAAAAAAAATAGTCTATATTGATGATCTAAATCAATTTGTATATCCTGTAGATTTGGTAATAAACGGCAATCTATATGGTCCATCTATGAATTATGAAAAATACACAGAAGAACAGGAATTTTTGCTAGGACCAGCATTCAATCTGATGCGAGAAGAGTTCAGAAATCTTCCAAAGAAGCAAATAGGTGAAAAGGCGGATCGTATTATGATTACAACAGGCGGCTCTGATCCCCATCACATGACTCAGAGGTTTTTAAAGATGATGTTAAGGGATAAGACCCTTGAGGCTTTGACGATTCATGTGATTTTAGGAAATTTATTTACAACAGCAGAGGAATTGAAGAAAATGGCCAAGCAGCATAAAGCTATTGTGTTTCATGAGAATGTTTCCCACATTTCAGAGATCATGGGGCAAGTAGATATAGGGATTTCAGCAGGGGGGACGACCCTGTATGAACTGGCTGCCTCTGGTACCCCTACCCTCGCCTTTATACTGGCAGACAATCAAGAGCAAGTGGTAAAGGAAATGGAGGAAGAAGGATATTTGATCAGTTTAGGATGGTTTTATCAGATTGATGAAAAGATATTTTTGTCCAAATTAAAGGAATTGATGAAGGACTATAGACTTCGTAAAACCATGAGCAGTAAAGGAAGTGGGTTGGTGGATGGAAGAGGTGTAGAGCGAGTTGTAAAACATATGGATAAAATGATGGGAATAGGGATTCAATAGGCTTCCTCTGATATAGCAGAGGAAGCCTATTGACTTTTCTATTATATAAAAAAGAGGGGTTGTAGGGGAGGCAGTCCCCTGCCCCACTGAGGAGGGTGCTCAGACTGCGGCAGCAGTCGTCGAAGGGAACCTAGGGTTCCTTAGCGAAAGCCTCCTTAGCCGCTTTTTTTAATGCAGAAAAGAAAACAACTCCTCTATAGATTCGAGCTCATAATAGTAATCTTCGTAAAATGTTTTAAATTTTTCAAAATACTTATCTAGCAGGGGTTTTGTCTGAGATTTTTCTGCTGGTGTGTTTAGTAGTTTGTTCAAGGTTATAAAACGATTTGAACTGCCTAAATCTTTAAAGAGAATACGGGTGTTCAATAGAGCAGTAGAATTGTAAGTGATATAGGTTTTATTTTCTAAATGCCCATTATTTTTAAGAATTTCATTTAAATAAACAACTTCCCAGGGGATATTATCAGATTTTAAGAGTTCTAAATCCAGTCCTTTGTATTTATTTTCATTATCAGTAGGATGCTTTTTCACCAACATCTTAGCCCCCTTTGTTGCCGTGATTATTCTTTGCAGCAAATCTCTTTCTTCAGAAGGGGACAAAATATGAGCAAGGGAAAGGGGCTGATCAAAAAACAAGATATCCTATTCTCTTTGCTGTGGGGTATAAGCAAAGAGGGTATTTAAATCTTTACAAAATTCCAGTGCCAAAGGACTACTCAAATACCTATAAAAGGCTATATCCTGCAGGGGTTTTATCAGTTCACTGACATAGAGTCTCTTGTCAAATAACCAAATTTCTGATACCTTATCAAAATCTATAGGGCTGCTATGGGGGGAATAATTGGTCTTCCAGTGGGCTACAGCCTCTTGGATATAATAGGTGCCTACACCTTCTTCTGTGAGAATTACTTTTGTTTTTTCAGGTATTTCTCGTATCAGCAATAGTTGGAAAATAGAGCCCCATGAAAAATAGTGGAGAACATCCATATCTTCTAGATTTATTGTCTTTAACTGAGAATGGATCTGTGCCCAGCTTTTATTTCTTTCTTCAATTAAAATAATTTTATCCCATAAATTTAGTCCTAAGGCTCTCTCATAGATCTGTTGATGATAATGATCAGAGAAGAGTATAACCTTATAGCAGTTTTTATAGAGGGTCTTGGACAGGATGTATGCAACAAATACATGATAGGGTGTTAGGCATGAGAAACAAACAGTCTTTTGATTGGACACGGACTTCACTCCTTGCTCCATTGATATAATTCTGTTTTGTAGGCTTCTAGAAAAATCTTTCGATAGTGTTCATAACCATTCTGAACATTTACAATACCGCAGTCATGGATACACCAGGGACTTTCCTGTTTGGGGACCACCACTGCATAGCCTGATTTTTGAAATTCCACACTCTGCGAGGTGTCGTAAAAATGCCATCCGTCAAATAAATCCTGACGCCATGGGAGATCATATTGGGTGATCATCAGCAAGCCATCAATAGCTTTTACTTCTTCAAATCCACCGGTAACTATGTGAAAACGCAATAGCTCCATTTTGCCAGTATGACTGTCATAGACTTGCCCATATCGCAGAGGAGATTCCCACCATATACCGCTAGGTGGGATGGTTTTGGCCCCCACCAAGCCCATTAATCCGATGGCAGGGTGCTTCGTAAATATATTTAAGAAATCCTTTATAAAGTCCTTATTCAAAATCAATACATCTTGATGAAGATAGACCTTGTACTTTGCATCAGAATCTCTAAGTCCTTGATTATAGCCAGCGGTCATGCTTGCCGCATGCTTGATGTATAGGATCTCCACCTGATAGCCTTCAGGAACATGAAGCTGACGAATATGAGAAAGGGCTTTTTCATAAACTTTCTCGTCATTGACTAAAGTTATAAAGCAAATTTTCTGCGGATTTATCTTAGGCTTTATTGTTTGGGGCATAGGAGAAATAGAACGCTGAGAAGGCAGATGGGCCTTCCAGGACAGGGGTTCCTCTGTGGGATAGAGAGAATGGGGATCCATGTAGACGGGAGACCAAGGATCAAATCCCCATTTATCCATAAATTTCTTTCGATTGATAGAAAGTATATCCCCAAATTTTTCCCGATCCTTACCAAAAGAGACGCTGCCAAAATGATGAATAAATGTATCCTTACATAATATTAAGCGGTAGCCAGCTCTTCGAATTCGGTGGCAGTAGTCATCATCTTCAAAGTTACCTGGAGAGAATCTTTCATCCAGCAGACCGATTTTTTCAACCACCTCTTTTTTAATCAGAAGGCAAAAACCAATTAGCCTTGTTCTTTCTTCCCAAAGAGAACGATTGGATAAATTATGTTTTTGGGCAAAGGGGATCATCTCCTCCATATTTTTATAGGAAATGGGGATGGTTTGGTAGTTGGAACAGGAATTGGTCACGGCCCCTACGGCTCCAATATCTTCAGCACTACAAAGACAACGGGTTAGATTGGAAAGCCAATGGGGTGTGACAATGACATCATTGTTTAAAAGTAAAATATTATCTCCCGTGGCCAGCTTTATCCCTTGATTGCATCCCTTTGGAAATCCCAAGTTTTCATCATTAAATAAAGCCTGGATATCTTCTTGTTCTTTAAGCCACGCTGCTGTCCCGTCGGTGGAGTGATTATCGATTACAATAATTTCATAGGTACCTTCATCGGTATATTTTCGAATACTATCGACACAGAGCTTGGTAAAGTGCAATTGGTTAAAGGTTAATAGTATAATACTGGTTTTCATGAACGATCATTCCTTATTTTATATTCTCCAAAGGGCATCCATCCTTTGTCCTGTTCAGACAAAAAGATTTCTGAGATTCTCTCTAGCGGCCAATGAATATTGAGGTCCTTATCATTCCAAAGAATGCCCCACTGATCTTCAGGATGATAGTATTCTGTGCACTTATAGAAAAATTCCGCTTCTTTAGAGAGAACTAAAAAGCCATGGGCAAAGCCCTCAGGGAGATAAAGCTGTTTTTTATTTTGACTGCTGAGAATACAGCCAAACCACTGGCCAAAGGTGTTTGAATTTTTTCTGAGATCGAGGGCTACATCAAAGACTTCTCCTCTCAAAACCCTTACCAGCTTGCCTTGGGGATATTGTTTTTGAAAATGAAGTCCTCTGAGAACACCTTTTTTCGATTTGGATTGGTTGTCTTGCACAAATGCTGTAGGGAGTCCTTCCAACTTAAAATCCCTATAATTATAGGCTTCCATAAAATAGCCTCTCTCGTCTTCAAAGACCCTTGGCTCAATAATATAGAGCCCTGCCAGAGGGGTTTTTATAATTTCAAATTTACTCATGGCCGCCTCCTTGAACCTGCTTTATCCAATCTTGATGCTGGAGGTACCATTCTATGGTCTTGATGATACCCTCTTCGAAACTTATTTCAGGCTCCCAGCCAAGTTCATTTTTAATTTTGCTGGGATCAATGGCATATCTTCTGTCATGACCCTTTCGATCAGCCACATAGGTGATAAGACTTTCTGTTACGGAGGGATCTATGTGTTTGTGAATATAGTCAATAATGGTTTTTACAATATGCTGATTGGTTTTCTCATTGTTTCCTCCGATATTATAGACCTCTCCCTGCTTTCCCCTTTCTATAACTGCTGCAATAGCTTTGCAATGATCTTCTACATAAAGCCAATCTCGGATATTGAGCCCATCTCCATAAAGAGGCAGAGGCTTTTTATGAAAACAGCGATCGATCATGAGGGGAATCAATTTTTCCGGAAATTGATAGGGTCCATAGTTGTTGGAGCATCGGGTAATATTTATGGGCATTTGATAGGTATCATAGTAGGCCTTGACCATTAAATCCCCTGAGGCTTTGCTGGAAGCGTAAGGACTATGGGGATCTAAGGGGGAATTCTCTGTAAAATAACCTGTATTTCCTAAAGAGCCATAGACTTCATCGGTAGATATTTGGATAAACTTCCTTCCTGCTTTAAATCCTGTCTCTGTTTCCCATGCAGCTTTTGTATGGTTTAAAAGATTAAGGGTGCCAAGAACATTGGTTTGAGCAAAAATCATAGGATTTTGAATACTTCTGTCCACATGGGATTCAGCTGCAAAGTTTACCACATAATCTATTTCCTTTTCATCGAATATCTTCCCTATAAATAGTGGATCGCATATGTCCCCTTGAATAAAGCAATAGCAGGGATGATTTTCTATTTCCTTCAAATTTTCTAGATTGCCTGCATAAGTCAATTTATCTACATTGACAATGGAAATATGTTTTTGTGTCTTTATTAGATACTTTATAAAATTAGAGCCGATAAAACCAGCTCCGCCAGTAACCAAGTAAGTTTTCATAAAGGCCTCCTTCAATTGAAATTTTTCATAAAATCTACCAAAGCTTCTTTCCAATTTCGCATGCTGTCTCCTATGGTACATCGAAGCATGCTATTATCCAAGGTCGAGTAGTGGGGCCTGGGGGCCAGTGTAGGATATTCCTCAGAAGAGATAGGATGGATACTACAATCCCTATGGGCGTATGCGAATATGCTTTTAGCAAATTCATACCAACTGCATTGACCATTTCCAGTACAATGATAGATACCATATTCATCAGTAAGTGCCAGATGGAGTAAGTGATAGGCCAGATCTACCCCATAGGTAGGGGTGCCGATTTGGTCAGAGACAATCTGAAGTTCTTTTTTTTCCTTGGATGCATGAAGAATTGTTTTTACAAAGTTTTTACCCTCCATCCCATAGAGCCAGCCCGTTCTCACAATGAAATATCGAGAGGAGAATTGTTTGATATATTCTTCTCCTAAATATTTGGTTTTTCCATAAATATTGATGGGGTGAGGCATATCAAATTCACTATAGGGAACTGTACTTTTTCCATCAAAAACATAGTCTGTGGATAGATGGAGGAGTTTAGCCCGTATTTCTTCACAGACCATAGCCAAATTTCTCGGGCCCATTGCATTGTTCTGAAAGGCCTGATCCTGATTGATTTCACATTGATCCACCTGAGTATAGGCGGCAGTATTGATGACTATTTGGGGGCGAAGGGCTTTAAGTTTTTCTCTCATATCTTCTAAATTCGTAATATCCAATGTATCTTTATGGGTCCAAAACAGTTGAATATCTTGATAAGCTTTTGGGATAGAACCTAGAGAACATCGCCTTTGTTCATATAGTTTTTGAAGTTCTCTTCCCAACTGTCCGTGACTGCCTGTAATCAATAGCTTCATAGCCTATCACCACTGACCGTATAATTTCTGCTCAATACCTCATCTAGATCAAGATCCTGGGCCAATAGATTTGTGTTGAATAAAGAATCAAAAGTACCTGCATCAGACCACCAACCATGAAGAATGTCATAGGTAAGAGAGCCATCTTGAACATACCAATTGTTTACATCGGTTATTTCAAGTTCCCCTCTATTGGAAGGTTTGAGGGTTTTGATTATATCAAATACCCGATGATCATACATGTAAATGCCTGTAACACAATAATTGCTTTTTGGGTTTTCTGGTTTTTCTTCTATCTCAATGATCTGCTGATCTCGTAGGGTGACAACACCATAGCGTTTTGGATCCTTTACCTGTTTAATGAGTATTTTTCCTCCTATTTCCTGGTTATCAAAGGCGCTTACAAAGGGCCGAATATTATCTTCAAATATGTTATCTCCAAGCATTACTACGCATTTGTCCTCATTTACAAAATCTTCGCATAATCCTAATGCTTGTGCGATTCCACCAGGCTGATCCTGAATGCGGAACGTAAAATTTACACCGTATTCATGGCCACTGCCCAATAGGTTGACCACCGATCCCATGTGTTCTTTTCCAGATACAATGATCATATCCACTATTCCTGCTTCCTTCATCTTTGCAATCAAATAAAAAATCATTGGATATTTTCCTACTGGAAGCAGATGTTTATTGGTTACCTTGGTTAGTGGATAGAGCCTTGAACCGGTTCCTCCTGCCAAAATGATACCTTTCATAGATTTCTCTCCTTTTCTAATGGGCTTAAAACACTGTTCTAATACAGTATATTTTTCAGTTGGCTTTTGGACACACTTTCATCGATTTTACATAAAATGTACTGGGATTTAGCAGACCATTTCTATCCCAAATAGAATGGAGAAAGGAGGATAATCATGCCTAATAATTTGGTATTTAATAATGTAGCGAGAGATTTAAAAACCCAGATATATGGAAATGATGGCGGAACGGTACGGCCTATAGCTGTAGATGATCAAGGCAGAGTGCTGATTGGAGATTTGGGGACCATATCCTATCTAGCAACTGTAGATACCGTAAATTATGTGGCCAGTGTAGATACGGTAAATGAAGTAGCGAATGTAGCTTCTGTAGATA
>JBFNEZ010000081.1:0-15338 GCA_040797825.1 Thermotaleaceae bacterium
TAAAGGTCCCCATTAGGGTTTCAAAATCTCCAAGGATTCTATCTTGGTGGCCGATAACTGCAGCCTGATAGGCAGCGAGGCTGCCATAATTGGCTTGAATCAAGCCGCTGCTTCCCTGTCCTGAAGCTCTAAAGATGCCACTGCTGTCTACTGATCCAAGATTGGAAGGAATGGTAAAGCTGAGTTCTCTAGGATGGATAGAAGCACGATAGCCATCTTGATTTACAAGAACTGCCTGGATTTGATGGGTGCTGTTGGCACCGAGGGTCAAGGTTGCAGGACTTAGCTGTAGGGCCACAGGATTGGCCAGTACATGGAACTGCAGACTGCTGGAAATCCCATTGTAGCTGGCTGTAAGGGTAGCCTTGCCCGGTGAAGCAGGTCGAAAGGTATTTCCCTGTACGGTGCCCTCTACTCCTGATACCTGCCAACTTACTTGGCTTGGATCAAGATTGAAAGGATTATAATTTTTGTCAAAGGCCTTTAGGGTCAACTCCCTTGAGGTATTGACAAATACATTGGTATCTGCAGCACTTAGCTGGATTCCACCTAGCTCTGCAGCAGGGGCATTGCTTACCACGCCGATACCGTTCATGAGTCTTCTTTCTCCGCCATCGGAGAGCGTGTTGACGATTTTTCTATTGCTTTCCCCTAGGGGTCTTAGGATCATTTCTGTGGAGCCTCCGCCATCTAGATTCATGGCTTCAAAGGCACCCAGGTAAACCATAATATTTGCCAAATCTCTTTGACTTACACCGGTATAAGAGGCTGTACGGCCGTCAATGGTTACAAAGAATACTTCCTGTCTATTTTGGGAGACGCCTATGGCTGTTCTAGGATGAATCCCTGTGATTTCATGGGTGAAGGCAGAAACTGCTGCCCCATTTCTTACCAGTACTCCTCCTCCCCCTAGGGTGAGTTGAAGGTTGTTCAAATCTGGGTTGACCATATAGGAGAGCTCTACTTCATCTCCCAGAAGGAGATTTTGACTGACATTGCTGCTGCCGCTGCTGGTGGTAAGGACCACATAACCCTTGGCAGGAATAGCTTTGCCCTCTGAAGTGGCAGGAGAAATCTCCGTGACCACATCATTTTCAACCACTACATACATGGGGTTGCTGACATTGGGCTGAGGAGCAGGGGCCTTGGCACCCCAGTGAGGGGTATAAGCAATGACCACACCATTGTAGTCCGATTCTTTGTTCACAAGCCCTACCATTTGTGTAAAGGGTGTGGTTTTTCCTTTCAAATCAATTCGGATCGATACCCAAGGGGCTATGGAAGCCAGATTATCCTTGGATAAGTTAAAGGTTCCCAGCTGTTCCGGCCTTGAGGAAGGGGTTCCGATGAGTTGGCCATCCTTTACCATGGGGCCGATGGTGGAAGCGGTATTGGTCATAAAAAAATCACCATTGATGGCACCCACTACGTTGGGGTTTGTGCTGACCATATCAGACAGCCGAGATTTTTCCCCCAAACCATTGGGACCCATCAGAAGCTCCAAGGAAGTGGAGGGCTCCGCTAGGGAAATACGAAGGACATTGATGTTAAGCCATCCTGTATCGGTAAAACGCAGGATGTTTTCATGATGTACACCTTTGGCAATGGGGGTGACTTTTTTCTCTTCATAGATAGAGGTTGTCCAGTCTGCATAGACAAAGGAATCTATATTCATGGATAGAAGGGTCAGAACCATTAGCAACAGTGCCATAAATCTTTTGTGTTTCAACATAATACATTGCTCCTTTCATGTAGGGAACGCATCTTATGCGTTCCGGCATCTTATGCGTTCCGGCATCTCATGCATTCCCACAAGTATAGTTTTAGTAGTGATGTCTCTATATGTAATTTTCAATTTCCCTTCTAACTAAGACGTACAAAATACAAAAAAAGTTTCCTCGGTACCCATATATTTCTGAGGGGTGTAAATATTTACTGAACAATCACCTCCATGCTTTCATTATACCGAAAGATACTTCCTTGTTATATTAAGATACTGTTACAAAACTGTGTTGCAGATGTGAGAAATAGGTAGAAGTTTTTCATTTTGCCAAAAAAATGTTGCATTTGAAGGGCATATAGCATATAATACTATATGTGACGAAAACGGGGTGTAGCGCAGTTTGGTAGCGCATCTGGTTTGGGACCAGAGGGCCGCGGGTTCAAATCCTGCCACCCCGACCATACAAATATAATGAATTGAGAGGTATATGCCTTTCAATTTTTTTATTTTAAGGATTTTAAGTTATGGGTGGTTCTATAAATTAACAGTAAAAATAGGCTACATAAATGGGTCAGAATCCTATATAATGGTTTAGAAGGTGTAAATCCTATAAACTGCTATAAGGAGACGAAGATGAATAAGATTTTAGAGTTTTTAACCAAAGAAATTATGGTATTGATGGTAGCGGCCATGCCAGTTATGGAGCTTCGAGTTGCGATTCCTATGGGGGTTTCCATGGGGATGAGTCCCCTGCACGCCATGGTCTTGGGGATTATTGGCAGTATGATTCCGGTCCCTTTTTTATTGATGTTTTTAAAGCCCGTCTTTCGAAAGCTGAAAAAAATGCCTATCTTCAAGGGCTTTGTGGATTGGTTAACCAATCGAACGATGCGGAAAACCGGTGCTATTCAGAAATATAGTTTGTGGGGATTGCTTCTCTTTGTAGCCATACCTGTTCCCACCACAGGAGTATGGAGTGGTTCTATTGCCGCATCTCTATTGGATATGCGCCTGAAATATGCCTTCGTTGTTATTTTTGCAGGGAATTGTATTGCAGCAGTGATAATGATGAGCTTGAGCCATATGGCCGTGAATTTTTAATCTTAAATGGATCTAAAGGACGGAAAAGACATGACAAAAAGAATCTTATTGCTATTTATTGTACTATCTTTACTAGCATTCACTTCTGGTTGTGGCATACTGGAGGAGCTGGAGCTTCTATTCAATGAAGAAACCCACCAACCCTCTGGAATGCTGGAAGTTCATTTTATTGATGTGGGTCAAGGGGATGCTATCTGGATTCGCACGGCCCAAGGAGAAAATTTATTGATTGATGCTGGAGGCAACAAACAGGGGGATAGGGTAGCTGCCTATCTTCGGGAGCAGGGAGTGACTGAGCTAAAGGCTGTTGTAGGTACCCATCCCCATGAGGACCATATTGGCGGTCTGGATGTGGTGATTGATAACTTTCTTGTAGAAAAGGTCTATATGCCAAAGGTTGTCCATAACACCAAGACCTTTGAAGATGTTTTAGATGCCATAGAAAGAAAAAATCTTAAGATCAGCACTGCCAAGGCAGGGGTCTCTTTAGAATTAAACGGCATTCAAGCAGAGTTTATAGCTCCTGTATCCGACAGCTATAAGGAGTTAAACAACTATAGTGCGGTTTTAAGACTGCAGTATGGCAATCAGGTATTTTTATTCACAGGAGATGCAGAAAAGCTATCGGAAGAGGAAATGCTAAGTACATACTCAAAATCCAAACTGAGGGCAAATCTATTAAAGGTGGGACACCATGGCAGCAGCACCTCCACCAGTGAAGAATGGCTAGATGCGGTCAATCCCCAAATAGGGGTTATTCTATGCGGAAAGAACAACACCTATGGCCATCCCCATCAAGAGACCTTGAAGGCACTAGAAGATAGGGAGATAGACATTTATCGTACCGATGAAATGGGAACGCTGGTATTTTATAGTGACGGAGGAAGCATTGGTGTGAAAGAAGGAGGATCTCAATAATGTTTGTATTGGATCGTATCGAAGGGGATCGGGCGCTTATTGAATGGGGAGAAGAAATCATTGAAATCCCTTTGGTATTGCTGCCCACTGGAGTAAAAGAAGGAGATTTGTTAAGGATTTCCATTTCCATAGAGGAGAATGAAACGGAGGCCCGAAAAGAGAGGCTGGAAGAAAAGGCCAAAAGGCTCTGGGAATAGGCTCTATGAAAGGATGAGAGACTGCAGCTTCTTCTGATGATAGATTAAAAATAAGTTGACTTTCTTTATTTGTTGTGATATCATGATTTCTGTATAAATTGAATAAAAATCTTGATGCCTTATCAAGAGCGGCGGAGGGAATAGGCCCTATGATGCCCGGCAACCGGTAAGTATGCGCGGTGCTAAATCCTACAGAATTTATATTCTGATAGATGAGGACGATGTAAACCATAGCCTCTTCTTGTGATGAAGAGGTTTTTTTTATTGGATTTCGGGTAAAATACTCTATGTATTCTGGTTAGAATGCCCTATGAGGGTCTACATATGTTCAAACAGTACAGAGATAATTAATAGATAAGAAAATAAGGAGGTTTATCAATGACAAGAAGATTATTTACTTCAGAATCCGTTACAGAAGGGCATCCTGATAAAATATGTGACCAGATTTCTGATGCCATTCTGGATGCTATTTTTGAGCAGGACCCCTATGCCCGTGTTGCAGCTGAGACATCGGTTACTACAGGGTTGGTATTGGTTGCGGGAGAAATCACTACCCGTTGTTATGTGGATATTCCAAAGGTAGTTCGTAAGACTATTGAAGAAATCGGTTATACGAGAGCAAAGTATGGTTTTGACAGTGATACGTGTGCAGTATTGACTTCAATTGATGAACAATCTCCTGATATCGCCATGGGTGTAAATGAAGCCCTAGAAAGTAAAAAAGGACAAATGGGTGATGAAATAGAAGCGATTGGTGCTGGAGATCAAGGAATCATGTTTGGATTTGCCTGCAATGAAACACCAGAGCTGATGCCTCTGCCTATTTCATTGGCCCATAGACTTGCTAGAAGATTATCAGAAGTTAGAAAAAATGGCACTTTAGATTATCTTCGTCCCGATGGAAAAACCCAGGTTACTGTAGAATATGTGGATGACAAGCCTGTACGAGTGGATACCATTGTTATTTCTACACAGCACAGCCCAGAGGTAAATCAACCTCAGATTGAAAAGGACATGATTGAATATGTCATCCGTAAGATTGTACCGGAGAATCTATTGGATGAAAAAACAAAATACTATATCAATCCTACAGGGCGATTTGTTGTTGGCGGTCCTCAAGGAGATGCAGGGCTAACAGGCCGAAAGATTATCGTAGATACCTATGGCGGCTATGCCCGTCACGGCGGCGGGGCTTTTTCTGGAAAAGATCCTACAAAGGTTGACCGCTCTGCGGCCTATGCAGCAAGATATGTGGCCAAGAACATTGTGGCTGCAGGCTTAGCTGATAAGTGCGAGATCGAGCTTGCCTACGCTATCGGTGTGGCCCAACCGGTATCCATTCTGGTAGAAACCTTTGGAACGGGGAAAATAGCAGAAGAAAAATTGGTAGAGTTGGTGCAAAAGCACTTCGACTTAAGACCTGCTGCCATCATCCGTGACCTAGAGTTAAGACGGCCTATCTATAGACAAGTTGCGGCCTATGGCCACTTTGGAAGAACGGATTTAGACCTTAGCTGGGAAAAGACAGATAAGGCAGAATTATTAAGAAAAGAAGGATTCGGGCAGTAATTAAGCGGGCAGCATGGTATGCTGCCCCTACGGTTTTTTGGGGGAAGGTGAATCTTACAGCCTAAGGGCTGGTTTTTAACCTACTCCTATGGTTCACATATCTGTAGGGGTTGCAAACCTTGCAACCCGTCCGTTGGAACGGTGAAAATTCCATAGAGAATAGGCAACTAAAAGTCGACTTCAAGAGAGTCGACTTTTTCTTTTTTTGCATTTTTTCGGTAAACTGACCATAAACCATGGGAATTCGAGGACCGGTCCTCCTAATTTGTTGGAGGAAAAAATGCAAAAAGATTTTGATAGTCTGGTGATAAAGGCACAGCAGGGAGAAGGGGATTCGGTGGAAGAATTAGTAGAAGGACTGATGCCCTTGATTTATAGCTCTGCGAGAAGATATTATTTTGGAGAAGAAATTCGGGAAGATTTGATTCAGGAGGGGATCCTGAAAATATTGGAGGAGCTGAAACGGTTTGATCCCCATAGAGGGATACCCTTCTTGGGTTATATCAAGCTTCGGATGAAATATTTCTATATGGAAAGGGGGAAAAAGAAGAAAAAAGAGAATTTGCAGTTGCTTAGAGAGGCTTGGGGCACAGAGGGAATAAATTTATTGGAAATGCTGGCAGACTCTAAAGTGAACATAGAGGAAGGAATGCTGAAAAAAGAAGAGCGGATTTTGCTGGGGATAGGTATAGAAGCACTGTCAATCCACCAAAAAAGGGTACTTTATCTCCACTATGGACAGGGCTTGAATATGCGGCAAATTGCCCAGCGGTTAGGGGTCCATTATCAGACGGTGGTTAAAACCAAGGAACGGGGAATTCGGCATTTGAGGAATATAATGAGACAGGGATAAAAAATCCAAATAGCCATACTAAACTTTCCTTCAAAGATCCATTTAATAATTGAAAGGAGGTGATACCTATGGCAGTAAATGTAACGCCGCTGGATTCCAAGTTGAAAATCACTTTTAACGCAGGACTGGACAGCAAGGGAAAGGAAATTTCCAGGTCCAAAACCTACACCAATGTAAAGGCAGAAGCCCAAGATGAGGATGTCTATGCTGTGGCAGAGGTTTTGACAAGCCTGCAGTCCGATCCAGTACTTCGTATCGGGAGATTGGAAGAGAAAGAAATGACAGAGGCCTAATTGAAAGGAATAGGTCTATGGGAAAGGAGGTGAAGGGATGGGTCAAAGACGACTGGAGATGGTTTTTAAAAATCAACTGGGAAAAACCAATAAGATCACTGTGGACAATGCACGGCTGGATCTCAGTGAAGGCGATGTGGAAGCAGCTATGCAGGCCATCATTGACAAAAATATTTTCAAAACCAGTGGTGGAGAACTGGCAGGTATTGAATCGGCCAGTATTATCACCACAGAGGTAGAGGAGTTGATGTAGTATAATGGAGGAAATTTATTCTCATGTAGCCAATCTGGGATTTCCCATTGCTGTATCTGTATATTTGCTGGTACGGATAGAGGGAAAGCTTGAAAATCTCAGTATGAGCATCTATGAGTTAGCCAAAGTAATTGAAGGATTGAAGTAAAGAAAGAGGCCATCGACGGCAGGGCGTGGATGGCCTCTTTCTTTTATTTCAACCAATATTGAAAAACAAATAGCAAAAAAAAGAAGAATATCATTCATATTTCAGAATATTATAAAAATGTTTTCGTGAAAACCTATTCCTGTGTATCATATTTATTCATGCGGACAAACTTTAGAATTCCTGAAGCCTATTAAATAAATCTTTAAAAAAATTTAAAAGGAAAACGATTTATGAATAATTATAATTTTCATAAATTATTTACAATTGAATTATAGCGTGATAATATTTCAATATGATTTTCGTACAACCAAAAAACGGACAGAAAAGGGATGCAGTTGACTAGAAGTTACTGCAAAAATTTTATAAATGATTTCAATATATTTAAATTTATATACAAAATTTACACTTTATTGAAAAATTCACGCAGCAAATGAGGTGAAGCATGGGCATCATAGATATTCATTCAGATATCATCCATCATCTAGTAGAAGAAAGAAAGAAAGGGAATAAAGGGGTTTTGGACAGTTATCATTACCCCATATTGAAAGAAGCAGGGGTCAGCACCTTGGTAATGCCTTTGTGGGTGGAAAAGGAATACCAGAAGAATCTAGGCTTTGCCCGATTGATAGAGCTCTTATGCGGATTTGGAGCAGAAATACAGGAGAGCAAATACTTTCAGGTGGTTCAAACAATTGAAGATATCCTAGAGCCAGGAGATAAAATCCCTATCATATTGGGCTTGGAAGGGCTATGCTTTGTGGAACAATGGCCCCTCTCTTTAAAGGATGAGGATGAACAAATCCATCAAATCTTTTCCTTTTTAAAGAGCTTTCATATCAAACACGGCATCCTAGCCTGGTATGAAATTAACAAAATTGCATCGGGGACGGGGGCAAAGGATGAAGGGATATTGGGTCTAAGTGCCTTTGGAAAAAAGGTAGTGAAAAAAATGGAAAAAGAGGGTTTTATCATTGATTTGTCCCATGTGGATGATCCTTCCTTCTGGGATGTTCTAGAGGTGGTTTCAGGACCAGTGATTTGCAGTCATTCCAATGCCAGAACCCTGTGCAATCATCCAAGAAATCTAAGTGATGAACAGTTAAAGGCCATTGCCAGCTGTGGCGGTCTCGTAGGAGTGAATGCCCATTGGGCTTTCATCGATCCTCAAAATCCTACTATTCATCGATTCATCGACCATATTGACCATATGGCAGAGCAAATCGGCATTGAACACATTGCCTTTGGCTTTGACTTTACCAATTATATTGAGATGTACAATCAAGCACCAGGTTTTAGAACAGCAGCAGGCTTAGATTCCGTCCTCTGCGTTCCAAATCTTATGAAATTACTCAGAGAAAGGGGGTATTCGGAAAAGGAACTTGATGCCATGGCCCATACTAACTTTTTAAAATATTTAAAAAAGATATGGAAAAAGGGAGGAGAATAAAAAATGTTAAAAAAAGTGCTATCTTTATTGCTTGTACTCGGTCTTTTACTTGGTGTTACAGGATGTGGTTCTAAACCTGTGCAGCAGGAACCAGCAGCACCACCAGTGGCGGAGCCAGCGGCTCAAAAGGATCCCAGCACCATCACTGTTGCCATAAGGGCAGATATGGGAACCTTAGACCCAGGTGTATCTATGGAAAATTTGGCTTGGAAAATCACCTATCCTACCTATGAACGCTTGGTTGATTTCGATGGAGGATCTACAGAGGTCAAGCCTGGATTGGCAAAGGACTGGACTGTTAGTGAGGATGGTTTAACTTGGACCTTCTTCTTAGAAGAGGGCCATTTATTCACTGATGGCACAGAGGTTACTGCAGAAGCGGTTAAATTCAGCTTTGATCGTGTTTTGGCTTTAGGACAAGGACCTTCTGATACCTACAATGTAATCGGAGAAGTGGTTGTGGTAGATCCTTACACCGTAGCATTTAAGTTGTCCAATCCATTCCCACCATTCCTATCTACCTTGGCAACCAATTATGGAGCCATCATCAATCCTAAGGTAATGGAAAAAGAAGAAAATGGAGATATGGCACAGAACTACTTATCCAATCATACAGCAGGCAGCGGTGTTTATCAATTGGCAGAATGGAATAAGGGCCAATATCTCAAACTGACCTTGAATCCAAACACAAAGGTAAAACCTGCTTTTGAAACAGTATTCTTTAAATTGGTTCCAGATCCATCAGGAGCTAGATTGCAGTTGGAAAAGGGAGATGTGGATATTGCAGAAGCTATCCCAGTAGATCAAATCGAGCAATTAAAAAACAAAGACAATATTGTAGTGATACAAAAACCAAGTTTAGCTGTGAATTATGTTTATATAAACAGCAGCAAGGGAAATAAGGCTCTAGCCAATCCTAAGGTTCGTCAAGCATTAAACTATGCCGTAGACTACAAGGTAATCGTGGAGCAAGTAATGCAAGGCTATGCAACGCAAATGAGGGGACCTGTACCAGAGGGCTTATGGGGACATGATCCATCGGCACTTCAATATGAATACAATCTTGAGAAAGCAAAGGCACTTTTAAAGGAAGCCGGTGTTGACAAACTAGATTTAACACTGCTTTATTCCGATAGATTGCCGAACTGGGAACAAGAAGCATTGATTATTCAAGCAAATCTTGCGGATCTTGGGATAAACTTGAATCTAAACAAAGTAGCCAATGCAACTATGAGAGAAATGCTAGATACAGGAGAGTTTGACCTGGCCATGGGTTCTTGGAGCCCAGACTATGGAGATCCTTTCATGTTCATGAACTACTGGTTTGATTCCAATAATCATGGATTGGCTGGCAACCGTGCTTTCTATACAAACGCCAAAGTGGATCAATTGATTCGTAAAGCAGCAACCATCAGTGATCAGGATGAGCGTAAGGGACTATATAAAGAAGCCCAAACAATTGCCATTGAAGAGGCTCCCTATATCTACCTCTATCAAAAAGATTATGTTTTGCCCATAAGCAAAGGATTGAAAGGTTTTGTGCACAATCCAATGCTGGAAGGGATTTATAACCTGGCAGAAATGTCGAAATAAACCTAGGGGAGGGTAAATATGAAGCAAGTAATTATCAAGAGACTGTCTCTATTAATCATCGTACTCATCGGCGTTACCTTTATCACCTTTACCATGTCTCATCTAATTCCTGGTGATCCTGCCAGAATGATGGTAGGACAAAGAGCTTCTGAAGAAACCCTCCAAAGAGTACGTGAGAATCTGGGCTTGGACAAACCTGTCCTGGTCCAGTATCTCATCTATATGAAGGGTCTCTTGGCTGGAGATATGGGCATGTCCATTCGTACCCAACAGCCAGTGGCAGCAGATTTGAAGGCTTTTTTTCCTGCAACTTTAGAACTGGCTATTTTTGCATTTATCATTGCCATCTGTATTGGGATCCCTTTGGGGGTCTTGTCTAGTGTCAAGCAAAATACTTGGCTTGATCATTGGAGTCGTATTTTCTCCATTGGAGGGGTATCTATTCCCGTTTTTTGGAGCGGTATTGTCTGTATTTTAATCTTTTATTCCAGACTAAACTGGCTGCCCGCATCGGGGCGAATATCCATGGGTTTGGAGATGAACGCCAATATAACAGGCTTTTATACGATTGATAGCCTGCTAAAAGGGAATTTCAAGGTTTTTGCCGATAGTGTAAGACATTTGATTTTGCCTGCTGCGGTTTTATCCTATGCCCAGCTGGCTACCATCACCAGACAGGTGCGCTCCAGTATGCTGGAGGTGCTGAATCAAGAATATATTCGTACGGCTCGGGCCAATGGACTGCCAGAGTGGTATTTAATTATTTTTTATGGACTAAGAAATGCCATGATCCCCACGATCACTGTAATAGGACTTTCCTTTGGGTCCCTGTTGGGAGGAGCAGTGGTGACAGAAACAGTTTTTGCTTGGCCGGGAATGGGGAAATACGTGGTGGATTCTATCTCCTTTCTAGATTTTCCAGCAATTATGGGTTTTACTTTGATTGTTGTTGTAGGGTATATGCTGATCAATCTCATGGTCGATCTACTTTATATGGCTTTAGATCCACAAATAAGAGAATAGGGAGGAGAAGGACATGGAAGCACAAATGGGTATACAAACAGACTCAGGGTCTAAAAGGAAAGAAAAGAGTCTGATCTGGTATAAAGTCAAAAAAAATCCCATGACCATCTTGGGAGGTTCCTTAATTCTTATTTTGGTAGTATTGGCTGTGACAGCCCCTTGGCTAACCCCCTATGATCCTATTAAGATCAATATGGCAGAACGGTTTCAACCCCCTAGTGCAGCCCATTGGTTTGGCACCGATGAAGTAGGGAGGGATATTTTTACAAGGGTACTCTACGGCGCCCGCCTATCCCTAGGCGCTAGTATTACCATTGTTTTGATAGCAGGGCTGATTGGTTCTGTGATTGGGGCAGTGGCAGGCTACTTTGGGAGCTGGGTAGATCAAATCATTATGCGAATCATGGATATGTTGTTGGCCTTCCCTACCTTGGTGTTGGCTATGGTATTGGCGGCCACCTTGGGTCCCAATCTGGTAAATGCCATGCTGGCCATTGCCATTGTAAAAATTCCTGTTTATGTACGCTTGGCCCGGGGAGAGGCCTTGTCTATTAAGAAAAGACTCTATGTGGTGGCGGCAAAAACCTTCCACATCAATGATTTTTATATTATTTTCCGGCACATTATCCCCAATACCATCACCCCCGTGATCATTCAGACCACCTTGGATTTAGGAAGCACCATTTTGTTGGTGGCCACCCTAGGATTCCTAGGCTTGGGTGCACGGCCCCCCGCTCCCGAATGGGGAACCATGATCAGCACAGGTTTTAAGCATATGCTGGATCAATGGTGGTACTCAACCTTCCCTGGTTTAGCTGTTTTCATTGCATCGGCTGGCTTTAATCTCGTTGGAGATGGGCTGCGGGATATACTAGATCCAAAATCAGCAAGATAGGAGGCATGAAGGATGTTAGTAAATATTGAAGAACTATCCATCACCTTTAATACCTTTCATGGAAAAGTACATGTACTAGATAAGGTCTCCTTATCGATCAATCGAGGGGAAATATTTGCCATTGTTGGGGAGTCGGGGTCTGGCAAGTCCGTAACGGCCTATTCTATTTTAGGCCTTTTGGATAAAAACGCAGAGACCACCCATGGACATATTTATTTTGACGGAGAGGATCTGACCAAGCTGCCTCCCAATAAAATACGAAGCTATCGTGGAAAGCGAATCGGCATGGTTTTTCAGGAACCGATGACTGCCCTTCATCCCACCATGCAAATCGGAGATCAGTTGATAACAGTCCTGAAGCACCATCGCAATATTTCTAAAAAAGAAGCCTATCCTATTATGTTGGAGATTTTGAAGGATGTTCACTTCGACAACCCAGAGGAGGTGGCAAAAAAATATCCCCATCAATTGTCAGGTGGAATGCGGCAGCGGATTGTGATCGCCCTGGCCATGTCAGGGGAACCAGAGCTATTGGTTGCTGATGAGCCAACAACGGCTCTGGATGTAACCATTCAGGCAGAAATATTGAATCTGATCAAGGAACTGGTAAAAAAACATCATACGGCTGTACTGCTGATCACCCATGACCTAGGAGTTGTCAAGGAAGTTGCCGATAAGGTTTGTGTGATGTATGGGGGAAACATTATGGAGACAGGTTCCGTGGAAAAACTCCTTCATGAGCCTCGGCATCCCTACACCAAAGCATTACTGGCTGCCTTGCCCAATCGGGTAGACAGCAAGGAGAGACTGCAGGAAATAGCTGGAGAAATCCCGGATTTAAGAAATAGACCGGAAGGCTGTATATTTTATTCCCGATGTCCAAAGGCGACACCGACCTGTCCTGAAAGGGCTCCAGAAAGCACAAAGATACATGAAAATCATTGGGTTTACTGCTGGGAGGTGAGAACATGAAGCCTATATTGCGGGTTCAGGAGATCCACAAACAATTTGATGGCTTTACAGCTGTTAAAAAAGTGTCCTTTGAACTCTATGAGGGAGAGACCTTTGGCTTGGTGGGAGAATCAGGGTCAGGAAAATCTACTCTGGCCAATATCATCATAGGGATTCATCCGCCTACATCGGGGAATATTTATTTAAAGGATCAAGCTTTTTGGGAAAAAAACAAATATGGCTTCAAAACAGCGGGGAAAATTCAAATCGTTTTTCAAGATCCCCAATCTTCCCTGGATCCTCGAATGACCATCGGACAGATTATCACAGAACCGCTGATCCCGCTACCAGCAGCGGTTAAAATAGAAAAAAGCAGCCGCAAAAACCTGTGCAGTCTGCTGCAAAGTGTAGGCCTTCAAGAGCAGCATTTGGAACGATATCCCCATGAGTTCTCTGGCGGTCAGCGGCAGCGAATCGCCATTGCAAGGGCATTGATTACAGAGCCTGAAATACTGCTTCTGGATGAACCGACCTCTGCTTTGGATGTATCGGTCCAAGCCCAGGTGCTGAATTTGCTGAAGGATTTGCAAAAGGAAAGAAATTTAACCTATCTTTTTATTTCTCATAATATGGCTGTAGTAAAGTATATGAGTGATCGGGTGGGGGTTTTGTATAAAGGCGACTTGGTGGAACTAGGGGAGGCTAAAAATATTTTTGCAGCACCAGAACATCCCTATACAAAAAAACTCATCGCCTCTGTACCCGAGATGGCCGATGATGTAGTATAATGTAGTGGATGACCTGCGTGTCGTCTTAAAAATAGAAAAATAACATGCTCTTAAAAAAGGAGTAGATAGAATCATGAAACTTCAATGGGAAAAGCTTCGGGATATTCGAAAGGAGAAGGGACTGACCTTGGTTGACTTATCAGAAAAGACAGGGTTGAGTTCTAGTTTGATTTCTCAGATAGAGCGGGGATTGGTAGATCCAACGGTGAACAACTTTTGGAAATTATGCCGAGCCTTGGATGTATACATCACGGACTTTTTCAGACCGGAAGAGGAAAATATTGTGATCCGTGCCCATGAACGGCAAACCATCAGCTTTCGATCTCCAAATGCAAAGGTCCGATATCAGAAGCTTACACCCAATGGCGCAGAAAATATGGAAGTACTCCTGATAGAAATAGAACCGGGCATTAAAGAAGAAAGGGAGTTCACCACTCACAAGGGAGAAGAGTGCGGCTTTGTGATATCTGGAGAGCTGATTGTGTATTTAGAGGATAAAAAGTATCATTTAAAGGCAGGAGATAGTATTAGTTTCAAAAGCAGTCTTCGCCATAAATTTGAAAATCATGGGACTGAACTGTCCCGTTCTATTTGGTCTATGACCGTCCCCAGTGTTCGGTGGTAAGGAAAATATGGATAAAAAAGGAACAATTTTGAAGGAATGAAAAATTGTTCCTTTTTTATTGTACATTTATAGAAAAAAGGGTTATAATAGAACAAAAGAACATATGTTCTGATGTGCGAGGTGAAAAAATGGATAAGATTACAGAACTCATTGAAATCGGTATAGGCTCCTTGATCCCCATCTATGATGGAGATATGGGAAATGCAACAAAAATAGTGACAGCCGATGGACAGATTTATATTGAAGACAAAGTGCTCAAGACCGTTCTGAGGATTCTGTGCAAGTATTATACGGTTCATATAGAGTCCTGCAGAGAGAAGTATGGAAGGATGCTCCATAGAAGATTGGGCGTACCGCTGCCCATCCATAGCCGCCTTTTGCTGGTTCCCTTTAAAATGAGAAAACCCATGTTTAACAAAGATGGCGCCTATGGCTATGTGAATCTATACGATATTGACAGAATAGAGGAAAAGAGAGGCCAAGGGGTGATTTCCCTGCAATCAGGGGTAGATATACCCTGTCTCCATAAAGTCCATACCATGCAACAGCATATCAATCAGGCAAGGCTGGTAGCAGGGAACATTCCCCTTTATCAGAGAGTAGAAGCAGTAAAGGAAGATGGAGAGGATTTTTATGAAGTCTCCCAACGGCCCGCCACCAAAGCCGATATTGCCATTCTAAAAAATGAGATTGTGGAGCTAAGAAGGGTTTTGAAGCGGGGAACCATGACCATGAAAAAGGAGACTTAACCCTTTCCCTATAGAAAAAAATAGACTATAATCAAAGAAGAACACTGAAGTTTTTTAAAACAAAAAAAATTAAACCCGTAGGGAATGCATCCCATGCATCCCGAATCCAAATAAAGAAATAAACGTAGGGAACGCATCTTATGCGTTCCGAATTCCAATAAAGGAACAAACCAAGGAATGCATCCCATGCATCCCGAATCTAAATAAAGAAA
>JBFNEZ010000082.1:0-15297 GCA_040797825.1 Thermotaleaceae bacterium
CTTCCCAGTTTTTCATAAATACACCTATAACATCAAAACCTTGCTCTTTTAGCAAGTATGCCGCTACCGAAGAGTCTACACCACCAGACATTCCTATAACAATTTTAGTTTTTCTTGGCTCTTTCTTCATACTTTCTTTCTCATCCTTTCGGAGTAGTTGGTCGAATTTTATATATTTTAAGTTTCCCCGATAGTTTATGGAAAATGTATCCTATTGTAAAGAGTAATTCAAATATAGGATACATAGGATTACAACCTACTTTTTATCTTTATTTCTTGTATAAAAAGGATTGGAAAATAATCATACTATCTTTGTGAGTTAATTAAGAACCAATACCCATCAAGGAGGATGAAGGCGATGTATTCAAACCATGGTATTCATGTTTATAATGAAATTGGGCAGCTAAGAAGCGTTTTAGTTCACTGTCCTGGTGAAGAAATAGAGAATATTGTTCCTGATAATTTAAGAAGATTGCTATTTGACGAAATTGCATTTCTAAAACAAGCTCGAAAGGAGCATTCTCAATTTGCCCAGCTTTTAAAAAATGAAGGTGTAGAGGTTATATATCTCATCGATCTCATGTCAGATATCCTTGAGTATAAGGAAATAAAGGCACAATTTATCTCAGATTTCATAAGAGAAGGCAGTATTGATACAGCTGGCTTGGTAGAATCTTTAACAGAATATCTAAGTGATTTAGCCCCTAAAGACTTGGTTCGGAAGTGTATTTCTGGGATACGAAAGGAAGAGCTTCAACATATAAAAAGAAAGACCTTAGGAGATATGGTGCGAAATTCCTACCCCTTCTATCTTGATCCTATTCCCAATTTATATTTTCAAAGAGATCCCTTCGCTTCTATGGGTGATGGTATCACCTTGAATGTAATGTCTTATCCCACAAGGGATAGAGAGACTATCTTTGCAAGGTATATCTTTGATTATCATCCTAGATTTAAAAATACTTCACGCTGGTACAATCACGATATGACCCATTCAATCGAAGGGGGAGATATTCTGATTTTATCTGATAAAGTTGTGGCCATTGGTATTAGCGAGCGTACTGACGCTGTTGCTATTGAAAGTGTAGCTAGAAATCTTTTTAAGGCCGACAACTCCTATGAAGTCGTTCTAGCCTTTGATATTCCTAAAACAAGGGCTTATATGCATCTAGATACGGTATTCACCATGGTAGATTATGATCAATTTACAATTTTTTCTCAAATTGAGTCTCCACTAGATGTATATAGTATTAAGCGGGGCACTGGTGAAGAATTACATATTGATTATGAACCTGATAAGCTATCTTCTATACTAAAAAAATATCTTCATTTATCTGCTGTAAATTTAATTCCTTGCGGCAATGGAGATCCAATCGCTGCAGGACGTGAACAATGGAATGACGGCAGCAATACTCTAGCAATTTCCCCAGGTAAAGTAATCTGTTACAACCGCAACTATGTAACCAATGATGCATTACGTAAAAATAACATCGAGGTACTGGAATTTGATTCTTTTGAATTATCCAGAGGAAGAGGAGGTCCTCGCTGTATGAGTATGCCCTTGTTCCGTGATTCTTTGCATTGATCGGATATTAAATTGTTGTAACCTGGTCCCTTTTATTTGCATAGTCTAATACTAACAAAAGAAAAACTTATAAAATAGTATTATGGAAACAAATAAAAGGAGGTTGTGATAGATGAGTGATAAAGCTGGAGTAAAGCCTGGATATGGTATTTTCGGAGGAGACAATACTATCTTACTTTTCTTTTTCCTATTATTGGTTGTACTATTTGGTGGTGGATTTTTCGGAGCTGGATGCACAACAGGCGGATTCTTAAACAATCCTAGTCTGCTGTTCTTCTTCCTATTGCTTGTCGTATTGTTTGGCGGACCTTTTTTGGGTATTGGTACCCCTGCTTGCTAATACAAAGCTAATAGAATTGAGAAATTTTTCTCAATTCTATTTACATAATCTTATTTCAAAGGATTTAATCTATACTCCATAGGTGTCATTCCTACTATTTTTTTAAATACTTTGCAAAAATAATTTGCTTCATTATAAGATAATTCCAAGGCTATATTTAATACAGGCATATCTGTATCCGATAACAGCTTCTTTGCTTTTTCAATTTTTAGGTTGGTTACATAGTTACTAAAGCCGATTCCTAGTTCTTTCTTTACTAATCTGCTTAAATATTGAGGATTCAGATTAATATAGTCCGCAATTTCTTCAAGACTAATACGATTACTATAATTTTTTTCGATATAATTAACCACCGCCAGAATCTCATCGCTTGCATTGTAAAGCTTTTTATCTATAATTTCTGAAAAGATACAATCTAATATGTCCGTAAGTTCTTCTCTTATTTTTTTAAATTCATGGGAAACCGTAATTTTTCTTTCTATATCGTCACTTAATCCATTAATATTTTTTAATCCTATATCCATAGCAATATTGACCATACTATCTGCAATTTGATTTGCCTTCTTCACACCCTCTTCATTTTCCTTATCATAAACACACTCTAATATATTCAGCATATCCTCAAGAATACCTTTTGCCTCACTGTACCTGCGCAGGCGAATTGTATGAATTAGTTTTTCAATAGGCATGCTATCCTCTGCTTTTTTTATTTTAGATTTATATTTTTCAATAATGGATAGAATTTCTTCAGGCTTTGCTGGCTTTAATATATAATCATCAATCCCAATTTTTACTGCCTTCCGTGCAAAATCAAATTCATCGTATGCAGTTAAAATAAAAATCATCGTATGGGGATATTTTTCTTTAATAATTTTACTTGCGTCAATTCCATTGATTCCTGGTATTTTTATATCCATAAAAATCATATCTGGCTGTAACTCTTCACATAGTCTTAAAGCTTCTTCTCCCGATTCTGCCTGTCCAATCACAGAAGCTTCTTTCATACCATTATGAATGATCATTTCTAAAGCTGTTCTCTCCAAATATTCATTCTCCTTATGCGTCTATTGTTTTAGGAAAAGAGATTAGGATAGTAGTACCTAAATTAGGTTTACTATTTATCTGTATGTCATGCATCGAACCGAAGCAATGGTTCAATCGCTTTTTTGCGTTTTGAATCCCTATTCCTGTTGAAGAACTGCTTATATAGGTGCTCTGACCTTGCAGATTCAATATACTATTGAGTTTTTCTTCTTCTATTCCAACGCCATTGTCTGATATTTCAATAAAAATTCTATCTTCATTTTCATAGCCCCTAATTTGAATATGTCCTTCCCCTATCTTTGGCTCTAGTCCGTGATTGATGGCATTTTCAATAAAAGGCTGCAAAATCATAAAAGGTATCTTACAACTTGTCATTTCAGGTTCAATCTGAATTTTATATTTAAATCTATTTCCAAATCTTATGGACTGAATTTTTAAATATCGCTCAATGTGAAGGATCTCTTCTTCTAATCCCACCAGCTGATTTACATTCTTTTTTAGTGTATATCGAAGCATTTCAGAAAATGCAAAAACGATTTCCTGAGTTCTTTGAGCATTCTCAATCAACGCCAACCTACCAATGGTATTTAGCACATTGAATAAAAAATGAGGATTCACTTGAGATTGCAAAGCTCTAAGCTCTGAATCTTTTAGAGCTTTCTCTAATTCGCTTCTTGTCTTAATCTCCTCTACAAGCTTCAAATTTTTCTTATTTAATTCATCTTGAATAATACTCAAATTCCCTTTCTCAGCAATATAATTAGCAATTACAAACATCATATGGGCAGCTGCGGCGATTTTTTCATATCGTTGAGGCGATATCTCATTGTATGCTTCAACAATATAGGGATCCTTTTGCCACTTCAGGTTGGGCTGCACTATGTTCTCAAGTTCAATATCTTCTTCTTCAATGATTTTGGTCTGCCCGGCTAAAATAGCTCCTCTATACTGACCTTCTACAATAATGGGAACTGAAAAATCTACCAGTCCCGTATGACATTTATAAATATATGGTTTAGCCAATCTTACAGCTTCCAGTCCCCCTCGGGCATCGCATTGATAACAAGCCTCCTTATACTTGGGATCCTGCCTCATTATCTTACAAAATTTTGTAAAATTACTTTCTTTTGTTATAGGATATCCTTTATAATCAACTACAACTGCTGCTACTCCTGTAGATTCGGCAAACTTGTCCAATATTTCTTGTAAAATTTCTATATCTATAAAATCACTTAATAGAAATCGATCCTTCATGAAAAATCCCTCCCCTATTGATAGTTATCCTATGCAATTTATACCCATAGCAGATAACTATTCCAGTTCATTTTCGTTTATCTATATAAAGGTAATCTAGATTTTTAAGTTCTCTATTAATAATCAAAATTCCTGCTTGTTATAATTCTGATCTTATCATATCCAGACAAATTATACAAATTTTCTTCAAAAAAACAACAAAGGAGCAAGCTTTTCCTTGATAAGCTGCTCCTTTATTAATATATTAGTTCATTATAATCTTATACCCTTTATTTATTATTACAGCAATTTAGAAATCAGATCTTTATCTGGTGATGCAATTACAACAGAACTGATAATTCCGCCAGTTTCCATTAAAGCATTTTCACATGCCTTAACAGCAGATTTAACAGAGGATATCTCTCCTGTAATAATGGTAAAACCTTTGCCTCCCAGCCCTCTTGCAATTCTAATTTCTAAAAGTTCTACATTAGAAGCTTTGACTGCAATATCTCCAACAAGGATAGACGTAACAGCAGACATTGTTTCGATAATCCCCAAGGAAGCGATTTTCTCTGGGTTTGTTGTGGCAGTAAGCGCCGGAAATACCTTCTCACTCACATTTGGAATGAAAAACTCATCTATTGTGAATATATCTCCCACTTTCTTGCCAACCTCAACCGCATTCTTGACAGCTCCCACATTTCCTGAAACAATTGCTATGAATTTTCCTGGACATATGGGCGTAGATAAGATCAATTCTACATCTGCTGATTTTAACATCTCATCTGATGCCTCTATCCCCTTAGCGATACTTTTAAATTCTAATAATCCTATCGCTTTCTTCAAACTTATCACCACTTTCTACTTGGTGCTCCGTCAATATCTTAGAATAAGAATAGTACTATAAATGTACTGATAAATATAGCCGTTGCTGGTGGGTCAATATGGGTATCGCCATAGGTATTGAAGATGTTTCCTCCAACTTCGCAAAGGATAGCAGACACCACTGCAAATAGGGCTCCGATGAATACACTGCCAGATTGCATTGCAGCAACTCCAGCGATTAAAGTGATATGATGGGTAGTTGGAAAATCCTTTAACCCAATTACTGCTAGCAAAAGAGATGCAGCACTGAATCCAAAGCCTAGTACAGGATTTTGAATTTGTAATACAACAAATGAGAATACCAATCCTAAGGCCGCTGCAAGTAAAATGTTAAAAGCTAAATTTTTGGTATCTAGAATTACTTTTTTGCTTGCTTCACCTGCAGCAGCTACTTCACCTGCCCCAGTTAATTTTCCAAACAATCCAGTGGATCCAAATACAAGTCTTACAAGGATACCTGAAGTAAATACAGACATAGCCACTGTATCAGTTGGTAAAGCCAATACAGTACCAAACACATAATTTAATAAAAGACCAATAATACCAAACACGCCACCTACTACCAATACACTCAAATCTTTAGTACTGTTTAAGGGTGTTACGATATCGTTTCCAGCAGCAATACTCTTTTTCTTAGCTGCAAAAGCTGCTGCTGCAACACCGCCTCCAAATGCAATGTGGGGTCCGAATATAGGACCAAAAGCTACCAAACCTGTGATGTCAACAGCTCCACCACTTGCAGCTACTGCAACACCTGCTAATACAAGAAAACCAGTAAAAATAAAAGCTTGCAGTGCTCCAATTGCTGCACCAAATACGCCTCCACCGAAGGCCGCTAACAATAATTCTAAACTCATAATTTATCCCCCTTACATTTTTTATTTAAACCCCACGGATTAAAATCGAATCCGTGAATAGGTTTTCCACAACACCGTCAATACTAGAATGAATCTTTGAACCTAGCTTTCCTTCAGGTACATCAGCAATTAATTGTCCTTTTTGAACCTTATCACCTATTTTTACTAAAGGATTAGCAGCCATTCCTATATGTTGCTTCAATAAAATGTTTACAGAACCTAGTACAATATCACTGACTTCCTCTAAGGGTGCATCTACATCATACTTGCTTAGCCCCAGTTTTGCAACTAGCTTTTTCACTGGGAATTTTTTGTATTCCCTAAAAGGATGAGCATTCTCAGGTTTTCTACTGTTTGGGTTTTTTATCCCATTTTTTCCTAACTCTCCCTTTAAGAACCTATTTAGTTTCCATGGCTGAAGATCCATTACACAAGCATGTTCACACAGTCCACACTCGCAGCATAAAAAGGCTTCTGTTGCTTTCGTTTCCACACTACATGTGCTGTTATAGCTTCCCAGCCGCATCAATCTATCTGGGTGAAGCTTATGTCCTATTAGATTCCTTGGACAGACCTCCGTACATAGGGAGCAGTGCATACATGATGTTTTTGCGTGCCTTAACATTTGGTGTATGTCCCTGGTCTTTGAGTGAATCAAAGGATGATCTGCTGGTAGTACAATCAATCCCTTTGTAGTTTTCGTAACAGGTGAATGAATGTCCTCGATGATTTTACCCATCATTGGGCCACCATCGATTACTTTAAAAGCATCAACTGTAATACCTCCTGCCATGTCAATAACATCTTTCATACACATTCCTATTGGAACCTTTACTGTCTTTGGATTTTTAACAGCTCCTGTAATGGTCACATATTTTTCCAAAACAGGTTCTCCATTGTATCCATTATACAGATTTAGTAAGGTTTCCACATTGATAACAATAACGCCTACATCAAGGGGTATTCCACCTTCTGGTACAATGCGATTTAAAACCTCATATACAGTAACCTGTTCATCTCCGGCAGGATAGAAGTTGTCCATTGTAAATATATCCAAGTTACTATAGTTTTTAATCTCTTCTTTTAGCTTATCCACTGCATCTTTATACTTTCCCTTTAAAGCAATGATCCCCTTTTTAGCTGATGTAGCTTCAACAAGCAGGCTGAGGGATTTTAGAATCTCCTCAGTCTTACCTGCCAATAGCTGTTGATCTACTCGTAACAAGGGTTCACATTCTGCCCCATTGACAAGAATATATTCAACCTTTGCATTAATCTTGATATGGGTTGGGAAACCTGCGCCGCCAGCTCCGATAACACCAGCTTCTCTGGCTATTTCAACAAGGTTTTTATCCATATTTTCACCTCTAATCTATTTGATAGAAAATCCATCAACTAGAACGCATCTTCTCACCCTTGCAAAGGATTTTGCACTGGTTAACCCTTCACCTGTTGGCCCTGCAATAGTAAATGTTGTATATCCCTCACCGCCAACACCTATCCCAGCATAGGAAGGACCATTTTTAACAAAAATGGTAGTTTGAATTGCTTTCGCCATTTTCGTCAAGCTATCTATATTTTTAGAGTGCATAATAGCTGTATGTCTATAGCCGTGTTCTACCTCAACAGCTAATTCAATTGCCTCATCCACGTTTTTAACACGTACAATAGGCAGTATAGGCATCATCAGCTCTTCTTGAACAAAGATATGCTCTTTATTTGTCTCTAATATGATAGCCTTAACAGATGGATCACAGTCAATACCAAGCTTCTTCAATATAAAGTCAGCATTCTTGCCTACAAAGTCTCTATTGAGATGACCTTTCTCGTTGAAAACTAATTTTTCAAGCTTCTTAATCAGTTCTTCATCCTTTAATTCGTAGGCATTGTTTTTCTTCATATTGAAAATCAAATAATCTGCAACAGAATCAACTACAATAACTTCCTTTTCAGCGATACAAGGTAGATTATTATCAAAGCTGCAGCCATTGACAATGTCTCTAGCAGCTTTTTCAATATCAGCTGTTTCGTCTACAACAGCTGGTGGGTTTCCTGCTCCAGCACCTATAGCCTTTTTACCGCTTGATAATACTGTTCTCACAACATCTGGTCCACCAGTTGCTACAAGCATTTTTACCTTTTTATGCTGCATCATAATATTGGCACTATCAATCGTAGGTTCTGTGATAGCAGTAATTAGATTTGCTGGGCCACCAGCTTCTATAATAGCTTGATTCAATATTTCAATGGCCTTTCTAGAGGTATTCTTTGCTCTAGGATGGGGCGCGAACACCACTGCATTTCCTGCAGCAATCATACCAATGGCATTACATATTACAGTTTCTGTTGGATTTGTAGTTGGTGTAATTGCTCCAATTACGCCATAGGGTGATAATTCAATTAATGTTAATCCATCATCACCTGTCATTGCTTCAGATCTCAGATCTTCAATTCCTGGAGTTTTTTCAATTGCAAGGATATTTTTTTGAACCTTATGCTCATATCTTCCCATCCCTGTTTCGTCCACAGCCATTCTAGAGAATAATTCTACATTTTTACGAGCAGCTTCTCTCATGGCAGCAATTAATTTACTCCTAAATTCCAAGTTATATTTAACAAGTTCTTTTTGAGCTATCGCTGCAGCTTCTATAGCATCATTCATATCTTGAAAAATACCATATTTCGATTCAGCGGTATCATTTTTAGTACTTACTTCTTTCGAAGTAACTTCCTGTAATATTTTTTTTACGATTACTTCAATTTGACTTGCTTCTATCATCTCTAGTCTCTCCTTTCCAGTTCAAAAATTTTGAGGGCATGGGATGCGATGATCATATCCTCCTCAACAGTTCCTCCACTTACACCAATTCCACCGATGATTTGATCTCCTGATTTTAACGGAAAGCCTCCGCCAAAGTTTACAATTCGATTAGAATTTGTCCACTGAATACCATAAAGAGCTGCCCCAGGTTGTGTTAAAGGTGCTACCTCATGAGTAGGTATTCGGATTGCGGCTGCAGTAAAGGCCTTATTGATGGATATATCTATACTTGCTAATAAAGAATTATCCATCCTGTGTAAGAGGACCAAATTTCCGCCAGCGTCAACAATTGAACAAACAATAGGAATACCTATTTCCTTTGCTTTTGTTTCTGCCCCTTCGGTCATTTTTTTTGCGATAGAGAGATTCAAAGAAGACTGGTTTTGACTTTGGTTCAATTTGTCTAGAACTTTAGTTTTTACGGTCTGAATGAACACACATCGTTCTTCTTCTCTAGCTAAAGCAAATAATGTATCTGATAATCTATTTATATATTTTAACAATTCATCTCTAATAGGCTCAGTCTTATTTAGTTGAACTGCCAATCTTTCTGCACGTCTTATAATGGTTCTTGCAACATGCAACAAAGATGAGCCTGTGGACTTCCCTGGTATTACAAATTCTTTCAATGGTCCAGTTAAGCTTGTATATTTATCTATTATATCTTCTAACTGGTCTATATCCTCATTACTGATTTTTCCATCTAAGATTCTTTGCCCTTTTGGATCGGAGGCCAATTCTGCACCCAAAATAAAAAGTCTTTTTTGTATGCTTCTCAATATCTCCTGGATCTCTTGATGGGAAATTTGTGAATAGGCAGCCCCTATCATGGCATTTGCTTCATCGATAGTTCCATAACAAGAAACCTTGATGTCATCTTTAAAAACCCTGCTGCCTCCTAAGAGGCCCGTTTCACCTGTATCACCGGTTTTAGTATAAATATTACTCACAGCATCACTTCCCTTACTCATTGACTTCAACATTGTCGACAATTCCAACAATGGCCGCATCAATAGGAGAGTTATCTTTTCCTAAAACTTTTCTCGCAGAACTGCCCTTTGATACCAACACAATTTCACCTACGCCAGCTCCCACTGAATCAACTGCAATTTCACAATTACCTTGAGGTTCATATTTTCCATTTATCGGCTGCACTATCAGAATTTTAGAACCAACTAAAGCTTCATCTTTTCTAGTAGCAATAACAGTGCCAGTGATTTTAGCCAAATACATATAAACACCTACTTATAGTAATTTATTGAAATAATATTTTTACACCAAACTCTTTTGCCGCATCCTTTGCATACGCTGTAATAATAGCATTTTTTGATACCACGATGGCTTTTCCTGACATTGAAGCTTTTATAATGTCTGTTCTTGATATCACTTTTTTGCTAGATGCATCGTATTTGGTATCTGATGAGATTGTTGCAGCATTCATTACATTGTTCATCTTCTTCTCGGCAACCCTATCATATAACTCACATACATTAACAAGTTCTATTCCGTAACTAGCTAGAAGTTCCAAGTACTCTGTCATCTTCTGAATGTATACTGGGTTACTTTTTATTGCCCCAGGATGGCTGCTAAAATTCTTGATATCACAACCATTTCTTGCAGCTACGATAGGTATGCCATACATAAGGCACTGGGATAGGATACTTGTAACCGGTGTATCGGCTATACCAAGAGCTATTTTTGCAGTTGAGTTTAAGGTAAGTGTAGGAATGATAACTCTGTCTACATCCCTATAAAGTGGTTTCAGCGTTGTAATTTGATCCTCGTATAAGATTTCATCAATCCCTAGAGCCTTTTTTACCTCAAATCCATCTAAAATGGCCTGAGCTCCTTTGGAAAAAACAACTTTCAGCTGCCATCCATCGCTTTTGAGGCGGGCTATTTCTCGTATCCCTTCATCAAAGCCTGTGGTAGCACCAGTGAAGATAATTAGTGCAGTTTTAGGCAGGTTTTGCAGCCTTTTGATAACTTCATCCACAATAGCATTGATAATCTGGTTAACATCCAAACTAATCACCTCACCGTTTACTGTGCATGGCTATCCCTAATGGTGTAACTAGAAGTGGCTTGTATGGCTTTAAGGTTTCTATACCTACTTCCTTTGAAAAGACTCCTTCAAATTCATCAAAACAACAAGCTCCACCTACAACATATATTTTATCTACGTCGTAATCTTTGATATGATTCCTTACAATCCATGCCATTTTCTCTGCTACCGGCTTAATAATGGTAAATACCTCTCTTTGGTTTTCAACCTTCTTTTTGATCTTCTCAGCTTCTTCAAAGGTTGTCTTATAAAAACCAGCCAATACCAAACTCATATGGGTGCCTCCCGTAGCTTCATCTGCTGTATAAATGACCTCACCATTCTTGAGTACACTAACTCCAGTAGTTCCCCCACCCACATCTACAACTGCACCCTCTTTGATTCCCAAAAACGTCGCTGCTGCAGTGGGCTCATCAACTACTGCCGTTACATTCATATCAGCAGACTCAACGACATTGATGATTCCCTTTACATTGCCTGATAATGTACCTGGAGGAATAGCAGTAGCTGCTTCAGTTAAGGATACTCCAAGAATTTTTTCAACTTGGGCTTTTAAGTCCTTAACGATACGAACAGCACCAACATAATCCACAACCAAACCATCTTTTACAACAGAAGCACCATAAGATGCTCCGGCAACAGGATTGTCGTCTTTATCAACCACAGATAGAACAATATTCGCTGTACCAAGATCTACACCCACCTTCAATTCACCGGAATAGGCATTAAAGGTCTTTTCTTCGATGAGTCTAGAAAATTCTGCTATTTTAGCATTTGCTGCGGTTAGGTCCATATCCCTTACTCCTTATTTTTTATAATTTTAACTGTATCACCATTTTTCAGACCACTGGCGTTGGCCTCATCCGTATCCACATGCATTTCCAGCGCATACTTATCGGAAACTCTGACCAAAACATTGCTAAAGATGGTTTTTCGAATACCTTCACATAACACATCAACCATTTCTTTATCCTGAATACCATGCTTTTCGGCAAAATCAGGAGGCATATGAATATGTCTTAGTGCTCCAATAGCCCCGTAGTCTTTTTGAACACGTCCATTGGGTCCTTCAATTATAAAACTCGCTGAATTTTCTAATTTTCCAGATTCTCTTATTTCAGGATTAATCCCTAGCTTGAATCCATCCGTTAATGCAAGCTCTAATTGAGTTTCATTTCTAACAGGCCCTAGTATTCTAACCTTGTCAAATTCGCCTTTTGGTCCGATAATCTTAACTGTTTCTTTTGCGGAGTACTGACCTGGTTGCTTTAAATCATTAAATTTTGTTAATTCATAACCCTTACCATAAAGCACATCTAAATCTTCTCTGCTAATATGAATATGTCGATTGGATACGCCAACTGGAACAAGGGCATCGTCACACATTTGTACTCTTTTGTAGATTTCTTCAACAATCTTTTTGATTAGAGCTGTATCCATTTGATTCATTGTAAAGCTCCCTTCAACATGATATCCTTATGTTTTTACGGAGTATATTACTCTGCTGTGGCAGTCGCAGCTGGCAATATTTTCTCTGTATCTGAATGGGGTCTTGGAATCACATGTATTGAAACCAACTGACCTACCTTGGATGCAGCGGATGCCCCCGCATCTGTAGCCGCTTTAACTGCACCTACATCGCCTCTAACCATAACTGTAATAAGTCCAGAACCGATTTTTTCGTAGCCAATCAATTCCACATTGGCAGATTTGGCCATGGCATCGGCAGCTTCAATCGCTCCTACTAGGCCCTTTGTTTCTATCATCCCTAAAGCTTCTCCCATGATTAAAACCTCCTACTTTTTCTTATAGCTGCTGTAGTGTATGCAACTGCTTCTAACGTCTCCCTTTTTCCTCGTACACTTTGGATCATAGCATAGATTGCAGGTTGCTTTATTAGAAGTTTTTTCTGAATCATCATGAATCAATTCTTTTTTTTTTCATCTTCTGCTAATGAATCTACTACTTCTAATGGTTGTTCTTCCTTTTCAATCTCCGGACTAGGATCTTCTTCAACGATTATAATTACTTCAGGTTCCAAGTCAGTTTTTTCTAAAGAGTCTCCCGTTGGTGTTGGGTCTGGTGTTGGGTCTGGTGTTGGGTCTGGTGTTGGGTCTGGTGTTGGGTCTGGCTCTTTAACTTTTTGATATCCTACTGTGTCTTTAGTGAATATTAATTTATTCAAATCACTGTGAGGTCTTGGAATAACCAGTTTGCTCCACACTTTATTTACTCTTTCTGCTGCAATACAGCCTGCTTCTACAGCTGCTTTCACAGCCCCTACATCCCCTTCAACCTTTACGGTTATTAGACCCCCACCCTTTGAGTTTTCATAACCTAAGAGTGTTACATTGGCTGACTTAACAGCTGCATCTGCTGCCTCTACAGCGGCTGCTAATCCAACGGTCTCAATAATTCCTAGTGCAAATTTCGACAAGCATTACACCTCCTTATAAAAACTATTTTTAACGTCTATTGCAGATAGCGCTGTATTTAAGGAAAGTATATCTACTTTCATCCTTTATGATTGACAATTATATGGTTTTAAAGGGAATTCCCTTTACTAGTCTTGCTGCATTGGCACCCAATTTTCTTAGTATTTCATCTTCATTGCGCAGCTTAATTGTGAATAGAGGTTGATTTTTCTTAAGCTTATGATAATGCAGGACAATAAAACCATCTTTTCCTATACCAATTCCCACTCCTAGATTGGATTCTTCAGCCCCTAAATAACCTAGTTCCAGTGCTTTTTCTTCTTTTGAACCTATGGTTTCATAAGGAATACCCTCTTCTTCTATTCCCCATGTGATTGGATATATCTTGGTTATATCTACAGATTCATCATGAAAATATACACGGATATGGGGTTTTGTGGTTTTATTATCTATTTTCATAGTTTCCCGTCTCCCATAGATAGGATTAACCCTGAAGCTACAGCATTTCTTGGGCCTTCCGTTCCTCTTATATTGGCTCTGCCTGCAACAACACCATATTGTGACAACGCATCGGTAACCAATTGGGGTACTTCAAAATCCAAAGCTGATCCCCCTACCAATACTACAAACTCTATATCCCTAATATTTCCTGTAGGGCATACCCTTCTTAGTGCTCGAATACAGTTGGTTACAAACACTTTTTCTTTTGCGGATCTCCTTACAATCTTTATTTTTTCTAAGAAGTGATTTCCTGGAATTGGTATCATACCATTTTCTTTTAAAATAACTATTTTTGCAAAAACCTGAGGATCTAAAGGTTCATCAAAGAATTGAACTGTACCATCCTCATGGCGAATATGAAATAAACTCTCCACCTTAGCCAATGGATATTTTTTGATATCCTCTGCCAGATCAAGATCTTCTAAGCCTAGCTCTGTATTAATTAGCAGTGTAACCATATTTCCAGCACCAGCTAAATGAATAGATGTAATCTGTCCATTTTTATTGATGATAGAAGCATCGGTAGAACCTGCTCCCATATCTAAAATTGCTAATGGCGTGCTGCTTCCAGGTGTTGTCAAGGCACCATGAATAGCCATATCTGCCTCTACGCCACCAACTTCTACCGGAATCGACAATTCCTTTTCTAATTCATCAGCAATCATCTGCATTTGTAGTCTATCAGCTTTTACCATTGCTGCAATACCTACAGCATTTTCTAAAGAGAATTCTTGAGCCAAACCACCTTTAACGGCCTGGGGTACAAAAGTGTCTACTGCCAAAAGATCCTGAATCTTTATGCTCTGAGGATGCTGCTGTGTTAGATTGGCCATTACTTGTCTAACCTTTTCTAACATACCTCCAGCATTTGTACCAGGCTCACCTTTTACATCATCAATGGGCGCTGCGGCTTGCAATGTCTCCATAATTTTTGCAGCCCCTGCATCTACATCAACATTACTGCTTCTCTTTTCACCGATAAAATGAATCTTTCCAGCCGGAATCCTACGCTCTTGCACATCGCCCTTTGGCGTTTTAATAACAACTGCTGATCGATTGCCTATTAATGCTCTTGCAATAGGAACAATTTGCTTCGTTTCCTCCGAAGATAGTCCAAAAACTGTAGCAATCCCATAGGGATTGGATAAAACCTCCACTACTCCGCCTGCTGGTGCAACTTCAACAGCAGCCTTCATACCTAAGGGGATTTTTTCAAGAAGTCCTACTTCATCTACTATTGGAATCGGTGTCTTCAATCTATTATTTATCAACACGCCGTCATCTCTTTGTACAATGGCGGCTGTTATTTTTATGCCTGCCTTCATCAATTGATTGATTGTAGCTGCGGAATATTCAAAGTCAATTTTCTTAGGGATTATTAATATTACGGGTTCTTCGCTGTCTAGATCATCGACATTTTCAATGCTTACGGTTGTCCCTATGCCTAACCCAATCCCTCCTGGAGTGGAGGGGTTGTGGCCAATCATGGTAGACTCTGTAATAATCGTTTCCGTTATCGTCTCCATGG
>JBFNEZ010000083.1:0-15088 GCA_040797825.1 Thermotaleaceae bacterium
ACAAATATGAAATGGGTTTCATTTTTATCTTGAAGAAGCTTTACAGCTCTATCATACTTATCCTTCGAATCCTGTATATTTTGAACAGGTCCCATGCAGGTTTGACCAGAGCCCTTGGCACTCTCTTCAATATGCTTAGACCAGTTCACCGGCAGCTCCAGCAGTCTGATGGTATGTCCAGTAGGCGCTGTATCAAAAATCACCATATCATATTCATCTGAGTCCATGAAATCTGTAAATTTATCAAAGGATGCCATCTCTTCTGTACAAGGAGAATTCAACTGTTCCTCCATGATGACGACCATCTCATCTCCAAAGGCTTCACGAATGGGTGCTAAAGCCCTTTCTCTATATTCTGCCGTGGCTCCATCACTGTCAATTTCCATAGCAAATAACTTCGGCACACCATCAATTGCCGTGATTTTATGTCCAATTTCCTGCTCAAATACATCGGATAAATTTGCTGCAGGATCCGTGGTGACAATTAAAGTCTTTAATCCTTGTTTTGCATAGTAAACCGCCGTAGAGGAAGCCATAGAGGTCTTTCCCACACCGCCTTTACCTGAGAAAAATATAAATCTAGGTCTTTGGTTCATATACGATTCCTCCCGTCATTAACTTTTAAGCTCTCGCCCTCAGTTCCTGTACAAACTCCTGATAACGCATATAATCCTTTTCTTTAACAATCTCTCCATCGATAGTTATAATAGGAAGTGCATGGGTTTTTTCCGCTTTCACTTTCTGAAAAACTACTGGATTTTGCATAAAATCCTTTGGATTGAAGTTCATTGAGTACCGATGAATCTCTATATTGGGAAACTCTTTTTGAAGCCTTTTAAGATCATCTTGTAAATTCATGAGCGTGGTATCTGGAGAAGGACCACACACTCCCGTAGAACAGCACATAGGTGGTTCGTAAATATTGATCACAGTTTTCTTTTCCATACTCATTTCCTCCTTAAAATTACAAAATAATAGGCCTTTATTTAATCACAGTTGCATCGCTTTCTATTACAGATACAATTTTCTTGAATTCCATCCTTTCGGTGCAGGGAAGAGGTGATTTCTTTAAGAAAATTACATAATCTATCAACTTCTCCCTTTTTTATGGTGTAAAAGGCCCATTTTCCTCTTTTCTCTACTTCAACGAAGCCTGCCTGCTGAAGAATCTTCATGTGGTGAGAAATTGTGGGCTGCGTTAAATTTAAGTTATCTTGAATATCGCAGGCACACAACTCCCCCCAGACTAACATAGAGAGAATTTTTAGCCTATTCTCATCTGCTAGGGCTTTAAAATTTTCTGCATACTCCTTCATTTCTTTCACTCCATCTCTATAACATTGACACTTATCTATGTATAGTATGCATCATACATAGATAAGTGTCAATGTATTTTAGGAAATTATTGCATTGTTTAGATATGATTTTCAAATCCTATACCTATTACTATTCTCTATTGCTGTAATTCATATGCATCCCTTAATTAAGGATAAACTGTTAAAAAAAGGCTCCATACAAACTCCCTGCAAGAGTAGCCATCATAATGACTAAGACTACAAAAATCGTAGTCTTCTTGGTTCCCATTACCTGCCGTATAACCAACATATTGGGCAAAGATAATGCAGGACCTGCCAAGAGAAGGGCTAGAGCAGGTCCTTTTCCCATCCCTGAACCAATTAATCCCTGAAGGATAGGAACTTCTGTCAATGTTGCAAAATACATAAATGCCCCTGCCACCGATGCAAATAAATTAGAAGCGATCGAATTGCCCCCTACCAATCTTTCCACCCATACAGCAGGAATTAGCCCTTCATGCCCGGGTCTTCCAAGAAGCACCCCTGCAATTAAAACGCCAAAAAATAGAAGAGGAAGTATTTGCTTTGCAAAGCCCCAAGTAGATTCAAACCATTCTCCTCTTTCCACTTTTGAAAACCATTGGATAGATGCATATATTACAATGGCTAAAAATCCAGCTGTGAAGAACCATTTCAATCGAAAAATAGTTGCCCACAAGCCAGCAGCTTCCATGGGTCTTCCCCAGTTGGCGAATACCAGTACTCCTACCATGGAAAAGAAGTAAACGCCTATTCTCCAAAGAGGCTTATCGCCCTCACTTTCGTGGGCAAACATGGCTGCATCCTTTTTCATGTTTTCTTTTTCTTCTTTCAAAAATATAAGGTGCATCAGATATCCTATTACGATACTGAATACCACCGCCCCAAGAGCTCTTGCAATTCCTAATTCTGGTCCCAACACCCTAGCTGTGATAACGATGGCCAATACATTGATAGCGGGGCCCGAATAAAGAAAAGCCGTTGCAGGACCCAAGCCCGCACCTTTTTTATAGATTCCTGCAAACAAGGGGAGAATCGTACAGGAGCAAACGGCTAAAATTGTTCCTGATACAGCTGCTACCGAGTAAGACACCCATTTGGGAGCAGTGGGTCCAAAGTATTTAATCACTGCATCTTGGGATACAAATACGGCTACTGCACCGGCAATAAAAAAGGCAGGGACTAAACAGAGCAGTACATGCTCTCTGGCATAGTCATTCAACATGGCTAAGGATTCAATCATTGCTCCCTGAAACCTTAGGCTATTTACAGGCAAGAAATAAGCTATTAAAAAAACGCCTACTATGATTCCAAACTTCTTCCATTCACCAATAAGATGATTGTCTTCCATAATCTTCTCCTTCCACCCTTCAATTTTTTCTGAATTTATGGACAGCTTTATATATCCTGCAAAGAAAAGCCTATCCTTGAATTGTAGGACAGGCTTTCGAGGATTCTAATAAAATCCATGGTTATTTCCTAAGAAAAACTTTGATTTCTTCCGTAGATGGAATTCTTCCTGATGCCTTTATTTCACCATTCACGATTAATCCAGGGGTTTTCATCACCCCTAGATTGAGGATTTCTGAGAAGTCTGTTACCTTTTCTATTTCAGCCTCCATATTCAATGCTTGCAATGCTTCTTTTACATTGGCTTCTACGGTTTTACAGTTTTTGCAGCCTGAACCAAGAACTTGTATTTGCATCCTTACCCCTCCTTTCATAATTAAATTATTATATGTTTATATTATTGCTAAATCCTTATTTTGTCAATTAAAATCTATGGAATTTTTCAGTTTTTATAACTATTTTATTGTAATTTCTCAATCAATCCACCCTTCCTCTTTTAGTTTCTCAATCACGACTCTATCAGTAGGAAAAGCCAACTCTGGTATATCACTATAGGTAAAGTAGGCCGCCTCTTCCAAGTCATCTCCAGCTTGCTCCTTTCCTGCGGCTTTTTTTGCCATAAACCAAATCCCCACCGTATGCTGAGCGGGATTGTGGAAGTTAGACAATACCGTATAGACATGAGAGATTTCTATCTGCAAACCTGTTTCTTCATAAAACTCCCTTTTTGCTGCATCATATACATCCTCATCCCATTCCACATAGCCGCAAGGAATGCACCATTGACCGCTGTAGCTTCCGATCCGCTTTCCTAATAACAACTTCCCCTCCTCTATAACAATGGCCGCTACCCCCACTGCAGGATTTTGATAGAAAATGAAGCTGCATTGGGTACACTGGGGTTTATTCTTATCCTGAGTCTTTTCGATGCTGAGAACGCCTCCACATTTTGGACAATGCTGATAACGCATGCTGTCACCTGCTTTCTTTAGATTATTATAAGTTTTTAAGCAATTGATAGTTTTTATTCTGCTTTTTTGATATACTAACAATAAACTATTCTACAAGGCTTTGAAGATCTCCTTTACCTGCTTTAGATTTTAGCATATGAACAATATTTTCTTCAGATATACGACCTTAAGCTTACAGGAGGTACAGAACAACATGAAAATAGGGTTGAGAACTATAAAAACTGGAATTGCCGTTACCCTTTCCATTCTCATATCCTCCCTTTTAGGATTGGAAAACCCTTTTTTTGTCGTCATCGCTGCTGTAATTGCCATGCAGCCCACGGTTTCAGACTCATGGAAAATCGGCGCCAATCGACTTATCGGTACAGTGATTGGTATTTTAATTGGTGTGCTTTTTATACAGATTCCCTTCGATAATGCCATCCTCACAGGATTAGGCATCATTGCCTTGATCTCCGTTATGAACCATTTGAAGCTGCAAGATTCCATTGTTATTGCTACCATTATTTTTGCTGGTGTTCTTTTTAATACAGAAGGAGAATACTATGATTTTGCCCTCCGCAGACTTTTAGATACCTTTATTGGTATCGGCGTAGCACTTTCAATTAACTTTGCTATCTATCCACCTCGCTACACAGTTAAGGCTTATTTCTCTATTGAAAAGGTATTAAAGGAAAGCCTCGGCTATATTGTAAATCTGATAGCGTTTTTATTGGAAGAAAAGGAAAAGAATATATCTTTGTTAGATGCGGAATTAAGAAATTTAGAATTAGAGCTTGATCAATCGGAAAAGAATTTACTTCTTCAGCTCAAGGATGAAAAGATCACCTTTTTTAGAGATTTTAACAGCAAAAAAATTCTATCTACGACCCATAAAGCAAAGGATATTTTACAACATCTCCATGCTATTCAAGAAGTATTACATAAAGGGATAGATAAAGAAATCATTCATGTTATAGGAGATAAGTTATTCAAACATAAAGAAATGCTCAAAAAAATAGAGCCTATGGTTCCAGACCGAGGTCTTAAGAACAATAGGCTTCAAAAAGCTTTTGACGAGCTATTGTCTGATATGCATCACATCAAGAATTGGGTGATTTATCAGGCCAATCTCAATCAATATTCTACCGATGAGGTAATCAGCCTCTTGGTGTTTCTCTATAACCTAGAGGAAATACTGTCTGTTTACTGCAGCATCCTTCATGAGGAATAATTCCGCCCTAAAGTATATTTCTATCTTTCCCACCCAAGGATGGCGGCACCGATAGCACCATTGAATTGAGCCATTTCTGAAGAAATCACATCGCTTCCTAGCTTTTTAGCTAAAATCTCTACCAAATAGGGATTCCGCGAGACCCCTCCAGAAAAAAACACTTTCTTTTCAATGCCTATCCTGCCAACTAAAGAGTAGGTTTTATTTACTACAGACTGTAGGAGTCCTGCGGCAATGCTTTCCTTTGAAGCACCTTCTGCCATTAGACTGATGATCTCCGATTCGGCAAAAACAGTACACATGCTATTGATACTTTGAGGCTCTACCCCTGCTGCAATGGTAGACAGATCGCTGACATCCAGCTCTAAAGCGTGGGCCATTACCTGTAGAAATCTACCGGTTCCTGCAGCGCATTTATCATTCATTAAAAAATCTACAACATTCCCGTCTTCATCCAGCTTAATTACCTTGCTATCCTGCCCTCCGATGTCAATGACCGTTCGAATATCCCTATCTAAAAAATTTGCTCCCCTTCCATGACAGGTAATCTCCGTTATCTTTTTATCTATAAAGGGTAATGCAATTCTCCCATATCCTGTCCCTACAATGGACTTAACTTGCTCTCTTTTAATCTTTCCCTGTTTAAGAATAGCCTCAAGAATGTTCTGTCCACTTTCCTTGGGACTCCAACCTGTAGGCAGCAACACCTGTGAAACTATTTTTTCTCCATCATAAGCCACTGCCTTTGCTGCAACAGAGCCCATATCGATCCCAATACTAATCATAGTATCTTCTATTGGATAGTTTCTAAGAAGGCTTCTAGGCGTACCTTCAACTGTCCCACATCAGAGTCAGAGTAGTCTGTTTCAACTTGTATAAAGGGCAGATTTAACTTTTCTTTGGCAAATTGACGCACCGTATAGGATTCGATATTGTAGGTATGGCAGGCTTGCCATGTGAGATCCACAATTCCATCTACTTTATATTCTTTAGCCATTCTTTCAATCAGATCCAATCGGCCATTGTTTTGAGTCATACAGGAACAGGGTGTTGAAAGATATTTTTCTGCTAAAGCCAACATCGGTTCTTTCTCTTCATCTACCAATACATCCAACCCTTTATATCCCGTACAGTTTTCCAATGCAACTACACTGGCACCAGCTTCCTCTAAAAGCTTCAATACTTTCTCGGAGCCGCTGCCGATGGGACATCCTGTCAGCAGAATTCTTGGTACATCCTCACCGAAGGGGAAAACACCTTTTTCTATTTGCTCTTCCACCTCAGAAATTAACTTTTCAATAATGGCAATACCGGCTTCCTTATCTACATTAAACCCTTTGAGCCATTGGGCCAATAACATATCCATTCCTGTCAAAGGAGCTGGCTTGTGGGCATTCAATTGATGGAGTTTTTTCATTACTGTGCGTTCTCTATTCATCAATCGGATGGCATCTCTCAGTTTTTCCTCCGTAATCTCAACTTGAAATTTCTCTTCTAGGAAATTTTTAAACTTTATCATTTCTTTTTTCCATAAATCCAGTGCATCTTCATCTTGAGCCGTCTGAGGAAGGTTCATAATATGCATGGGCTTTATTTTCCCCATTAGCTCATACATCTTTTTCTTTCCGTCACAGGTGGTTTCTGCCAATAATACATCGGAAAAATAAAAGTAAGGGCACTTATCGGTAATGGCAAAACCGTAGCTGGATTTGATTAATGGACATAGATTTCTAGGCAAATGCTTCTCAGCATCTTCAATAGGCTCTTGTTTGGTACCGCACAGAGTTACCGTAATGGCATCGGCCGCCAGCGCAATTTCTGAGGGTGAGAATACACAATACATTCCCACAACTTTCTTACCTGCCTCACTGGCTTCCTTAACTTTTACAGCGTTGATCCCCCTTAATGCCTCTACTTCTTCCATAATAGATGGTCTCATAGACATCTCTCCTTCATGATATTAATTGTTCTAACACCTATATCAGAAGTCTATCATAGAAAAACAAGCCATCACCAATTAGAATTATCTATATAATTCTATCGATGATAGCTTTTTTAAATGAATGCCTCTACAGTTCCACCCTTCTATCGTAAATTGCAGCTGTACTGAAGAATATGCCTATTGAAGTGACTACTAGCAGAGCAATCACTACCCAGTAAAAATCGTTTGGAAAAACATCAAATACGAAACGACCATTGGTAAAGACAATTTCCTTTGAAGTCAGTTCATTTACTTCTTTCCTAAAAATAATATCTAGAATGCCGCTAGATATATTTGATATCAACATGGTAGCAGCAATAAAAGTTCCAAAGGTAACCAATCCAGAAAACTTCTTTACCAATTTTCCAACTACACTGCTAAAAAAAGCTATCAACAATCCCTGATTCATTCCCAAGAAAATCAACAGAGCAAGTTTTGTTATTTCCTTAATCCAGGGGAATATCTGATTTTGGATCTCTCTTAACTCATTCATAGTAATGAATTCCTTCAAGAAGAACCAGGCTCCCAAACCTACGAGTACTTCCAATACAAGCCATTGCGTCAACAAAGACAGCAGTTTTGATAAAAATATGATTTTCCCCGATACAGGGAGAGACATCATCAAATAAACCGTATTATCCTTCCATTCACTACGTATAACTTGGAAGGCTTTGAAAAATATGAATAAAAAAATAACTCCTGCACCCATAAAGTTTGCCACAAAACCCGCTGGAACAGGCCAGTCTGTACGGGTTTTATAATAAAGATAGATATTTCCTACCAAGAACATTCCCAACATAAAGAACATCTCAAACTTAGAGCCTTTTAAATCTTTCTTGTACAATGCCCAAAGCATTTTTCCCTTAGAAACTGACATGACCATATACCTCCTTCATTAAATCCACCAAGGACATATTTCGCTCACTCCGAAGGACTTCTGCTTCTCCTTCTAAGATAGCTCTGCCCTTATCCATAAAAATCACCTTATCTATCAGACCCTCTATTTCTTGAATCTCATGGGTTGAAATGATAATCGTCTGCTCCCCTACCCGATAATCTCGAATAATGGTCTGAATGATAGTATCTCTTGTAAGGATATCAATCCCCGATAGGGGTTCATCCAGCAGGATGATCTTTGCATCCCTTGAGAACGTCAACAGTAATTTTGCCTTCGCCCGCATTCCCTTGGAAATCTTCTTGATAGCCATAGAAGGCTCTAGATGAAGGAAATCTATTAATTCATTGTATTTTTTCTCGTCCCAATCTTCATAAAAGCTTTTGGTAAAATTCGCAGCCTCTCCTATGGTCATCCATGGATAGATATAATCAATCTCCGGCAAGTAAGCGATATCTCTTTTTGTATGGATAGAAGGCTTTTCACCCTCTATCATCACCGTTCCTCTATCGGGCCTATTTAAACCAGCAATCATCTTGAGGCTGGTTGACTTTCCTGAACCGTTAGGCCCTAGAAAACCCGTTATTTCCCCTTTTGGAAATATCATGGTAGCCTGATCCAAGGCTTTTTTACTTCCAAATTCTTTCGTTACTTCTTTAAATACTATCATTTTCTTTCCTCCTCCATTTGCTTCTGCCATTTGGCTACAAGCTCTATTATTTTATCCTTCTCAAAACCTAAAGAGTACATCTCCTGTAAAAAATTCCTAAGAATACGATCGGCCATTTCATCTTGAATCTCTTCCAACATTCCTTTACGCTCACAAACAAAGGTTCCTTGACCCCTTATGGTTTCTACTAAGCACACTCTTTCCATCTCCCTATAAGCTCTTTGTACAGTATTTGGGTTTACTTTTAAACTCTGAGCAAACTCCCGCTGGGATAAAATCTTATCCCCAGGCTTTAATTCTCCACGAATTAACTGCTTTTTGATACTGTCTATGATTTGTAAATAGATAGGTTTTGAATTATCAAATTCCATTCTGTCACCTCCACCAAAACAATAGTGCACTAGTTAACTATTACACTATAATTCTAGTATTATTATTTTGATTTGTCAACCTCCTATTTCAAAAAATCTTCAGAACAATCTTTATAAATATCTCCAATAGGCTATAATGTTTATAAGCACATTTCTACGAAGAGAGGGATCCCAATGCTGACAATCTTAAGCAAAGATATTTATGAGCATGTGAAAACAACCCTTCTGGATTCAGATTTTTTGGAGCTTCATCAATTGGAAAAGGCTTTCATTGAGAAGCATCTAGCCACTTCAACCTTTATAGAGGGGATCAATCAACTTATTGAGGATAAAGATTATAGTTGTCATAAAGTATATTCCTTGTGTGAAGATATGTTAAAGGAACTATGGGGTAAGGCACAACCTGAAAAACCTTTAGAATACATCTATCAGTTTACCCTCTATCACTCCTTTCCCCTTTCTACAGAGTTGTCCCTAAAGAAGGAGCTGGAATCAGGCTGTTATATTTACCTTGCTTTGCTTCGTATATTCTCCCATTTTCAAAAGAAAGCTCAAGACAGTACCTGGCAAAGCCAGTATCCCCTGCAATTCTTGACTGCCGAAGAGAGGAAAGCGCTATCCAATCCCTCTGAATATATTGCCTTTGTGAAAGCCTTCGAAGATGAATATATTTATGAAATGATGAAACTCAATCGTGAGATAGCAGGTCACAATACGATCGATCACATTTGCGGGGTCCATTTTTTAGCTTTATTTATCGCCCGCCAGCTTCTTTTAAATGGAATTCCAGTCGATCTTGGCAGAGTATCTGGTGCTGCCGCAGGTCATGATATTGGAAAGTATGGCTGTAGAACCTTTGAAGCCAATCGCGTAGCCTATCTCCATTATTATTACACAGATCAATGGTTCAAGAGACATCAGCTCCCCTATATCGGTCATATTGCCCTCAACCATTCGGTTTGGGATTTAGAGCTTGAGAATCTATCCTTAGAATCTTTGATTTTAATCTATTCTGATTTTCGTGTAAAAAATGGTCCTCCCATTCATGGCAAAGCAGAAATGTTTATTTACAGTTTACAGGATTCTTTTGAAGTGATTCTCAACAAATTAGACAATTTGGATAACACAAAAGAAAGACGGTACCGAAGAGTATATGAAAAACTAAAGGACTTTGAAGAGTATATGCTGGACATGGGTGTCTTGACAGATCCCATTATTACCGAAAAGACTGTAAATAACTCCCAAAAGAAATACTACTCCTTGCTCTTTGGTGACGCTATTACACAGAATATCAAATACATGGCTATTCATCATAACATCCACCTGATGTTCAATCTGAGAGATGAGGCTTCTCTCAATGATATTATTGAAATTGCTCGAGGAAAAAAGGATGCCAATGTACTGCGGGAATATCTTGATCTCTTTGAGGAATATTCCATGTACCTTACCCAGAGGCAAAAACTGCTGATGATCAAATTCCTCTATGAGCAGCTTATCCATCCAGAGCAAGATATACGCAGGCAAGGGGCCGAGCTCATTGGAAAATTAATTGCTACCTTTGATGAAGTCTATAAGAAGGAGCTGCCTGCAGGCGAAGAACTATTGGAGCCCTTCGCCACAGGTACTGCTCTTATGGAACAGTATCTATTCCTCTGTATGCATCCTGATCATAAAATCATTCCACAACATCAACGATGGATACGATACTGTATCAGTCCTCTGCTAGCATCTATTTTCGCTCACTGTGCGCCCGACCAAGTTGGTGAATATCGCGGGGCATTGTTAAAATACTACAATCCTGCCTCATCGGAAGAAGAGGATATACAGATCTACCTTCTTGAAAGCTTGAAACACATTCCCCTTTGTTCTGAAGATTCATATCTTCAAAACATGCTTAGATATCTATTGTTTCATCTTAAAAGCTTCAACAGTGAAATACGTCTTTCAGCCTTAGAATCCATTTACTTTTTTATACACCAGCTTCCAGAAAACAGTGAGGTTTCTTCTATACTCCGTCCTATTTTCTCCTTTCAGGACGAAGATGTATGCCTCCCTGCTGAAAGATTTTTGCTCAATAAAATACAACAAGCCCTATTTTCCAATCCATCTCATATCATTGAAGAAAATGCCTTCTATGAGGCATGGGAGGAGGGTTTGTCTGGTGTATTTTTAAGCAACTTAAAAACTGCCACTACCTGGGTTTCAAAAAAGATTCATATTGAGCTGCTTTTAGACTATACCTTAAAAAGAGCCGATGTAGACAATCTCTATACAGCCATGCATTTTTGTAATCTGCTCAAAGTAAGCGCCATGGATCATGTTCGAAATCGGGCAGGAGAAGCATTGATCCGACTTTTCCCGCATCTTCCCTTAGCCCAAAGAAATGACGTTGCCGTTGAACTGCTTCGTGCCCTTGAGATAGAAGGAATTCAATTTGCAAAATATATTCCAAGCTATTTTGGGAGAATTCTCATTTATCTCCAGCCTGTTGAATTAGACGAGATCCTTACAGACATGATAGATAAAATCAAGCAATCCAATGCTCAGGTAAATGTACTATTATTGAGAACAATCGGCATTTTTATATCCCATTATCCTGAATACCGTCACCTCTTTTCAGAGGATGAAGAAAAGTATCATCAACGTTTTGAACGATTGATGAGTATTCTACTCAATGGACTTGTTCATGAGCATAGACACATTAAACAAATGGCTTTTAGTGTCATTGGTAAAGATGTATTTGGCTCCAAATTGCTGACTTTAGAAGTGAAGCACTATGTCTTTGTACGTATGGCTAAAAAAATCCTTGCCCTGCTTCCAGGCAGTGAAGAAAAGAATCGCCTCTTTTTAACAAATGCTACCAGTTTAAACCATATTTATCGTTTTATATCGGACTACACCTTTTTTAATCAGCCTATAAAGATCAAAATTCCAGAAAAAATTGCTTTCTTTCCTGGAGCTTTTGATCCCTTTACCCTTGGACATAAGGAAATTACCCGGGAAATAAGAGATATGGGCTATGAGGTCTATTTATCCGTAGATGAATTCTCTTGGTCAAAACGTACGCAGCCGAACCTTATTCGCAGAAACATCATTCATATGTCCGTAGCAGATGAAATGAATGTTTATCTGTACCCCGAAGATTTTCCAATTAATATTGCAAGCCCAAAGGATATGGATACACTTAAAAAGTCTTTTCCCGATTCACAGGTTTATATGGTAGTCGGCAGCGATGTCATTCTCCATGCCTCTGCCTACAGAGATACAGAAAAAAACCACGAGCTCCTTCACTTGCCCCACATTGTCTTTGAACGACATAGTGATGCCTATACTTTGGAGGAAAATCTTCGTCTTAAGGAATCTATGGCTCGGATAACACCTGCCGTCATCCGGCTCAATCTTCCTCCCCAATATGAGGATATCAGTTCTAGTCAAATTCGAAACTATATTGATGAAAATCGTGATATCTCTAAACTCATTGACCCACTGGCTCAGAAGTATGTCTATGACAACAATCTATATCGCAGGGAACCTCAGTATAAATCCTATGTGCAGACGGTTTCCATTGACATAGAAGTCCGGGACCATCTGGAAGATTATTTAGTTCATGACTTGGTTTCTACCTTCCATAACTCTCCTGATACCTTCTATAACATTAAGAAGGCCTTTGAAAGAGCTGACGGAAAGCTGATCATTATTCGAGATGCAAAAGAAAAGGGTAGAATGCTGGCCTATTCATTATTTCATCGTGTACCTGGAAAAGATATTTTTAAGGAATTTCAAGACCCTTACATTTCTACCTGTGTCCGAGAAAACTATACGGGTAGAATCATTCGAATAGATGGTATTTTTGTTCAAAAAAATTCCCATGTTAAAAATCTATATCAGATTTTACTAACGGAAACCCTTGCCTACTGTCTTAGAAATGATTACGGTTACGGGGTCTATTACAACACTATTGAACCCAGCCTATCGCCTGATTTGATTGAATTGCTGAAAAACCATGGTTTTCAAGATTTGCCATGCAGCAATACCAATATACCTGTCATGGCTGTCAATATGGTTTATCCTTGTACCTTAAGCTTAGACGTAGAAAGTTTTATCAAAGAACCCTTTAGAGATAGTGATTATGTACAACAAGTTATTGTAGCATCTAGAAAAAGGCTTCAAAGTGCCCTTGCAAAGCTATATCCTGGACAGCTTTTGTTATCCCTTGATATCAATATGATCAATGAGACCCTTGTGAAAAAAATCTGCTTTGAAAATGAAGTTTCTGCTATTCCCTCGACACCACGAAAGCTGGGCAATGCCATGTGTGTTCCCTTTGGAAATGTTTTAAACCGTGCCATTGTTCCAAATACAGTCACCAAATCGCTTCATACAGAAAAGGTATTCAAGAGGAATATGGATGATTTTACCATTAGTGCTTTCCCTTACTATTTGGACCTACCCAATCAAATTAAAATGATCCGTTCCTTTAGCCGCCCTGTTATTTTGGTAGATGACCTTCTAAATAAAGGCTATCGTTTAAAAGTCCTGGATCCATTAATGCAGCGGGAGAATATCCAAATCAAAAAAATAATCGTTGGACTGCTTTCTGGTCGTGGAAAAGAGCTGTTGGAGGTAGAAAACCGCCAGGTAGACAGTGCCTATTTTATTCCCAAACTGCGTCATTGGTTCAATGAAGCGTGGCTCTATCCCTTTATGGGTGGAGATACTCTGTGGCGTGGAATCCATCCTCAAAAGAATTTAATACCTTCAATTAACATGATCTTGCCCTATACTTCTCCTACTTTTATTAAAGGAGTTGGTAATGAGGCTATCTATTCGCTGTCTGAGGTTTCTATTGAAAATGCCATCCATATCCACAAAGCTTTGGAAATGGAATATCAGCGGCTTAACGAAAGAAGTCTCACCCTTGCTTCACTGGGGGAGGTATTTATATACCCAAGATACCCAGATCAAGGAAAAAATATGATTTATGATCTAAATATTTCTCCTTCCAATCATCTTGAAAATGATTTGGAACTGCTTCAACGGCTCAAATATACGATTACACAATCTCATAGAGGAGGAAGATAAAATGTTCTATTATCGCTTTGATGATAAGCTCTGTTTTTCTCTCCATGAATACAAGGATTTGACAAATATTGAGGAAAAGGAAGCCCGCAATGGAGATGGAATACTTTATGCTCTTCTAGAACTTAACCCTGAAAAATCCCGTAGAAGTTTTTGCCTCTCGGAACCTGCTCTTTTAACTATCAAAGAAGAAGGCCTTCATTTGCTTCAGTTGCAAAAGAGGTCTGCCTATTCCCTTCCATCCTGGCTTCAACGCAAAATTGAAGTTGGGGAGGTTATGGCTGTGAATCGCGCCTATCCAAACTGGAAAGATGTTTTTATTAAAAAAAATATCAAGAAATGGCGTATCCATTTGGCTGGTTTGGGTGACGTAGGAAGCACCCTGCTCATGGGACTGCGGTTATTAGGCGGAAGCTGTATCGAATCCATTGGCATTTTTGACCGATCCATAGAAAAAAGCCTTCGTTGGCAGCTGGAAATCAATCAAATATGGGGTTTTGGAGAGGAAGATTATCCATCTATCGATGTACTTAAGGAAGAATCCCTTTTTGAATGCGACCTTTTCATTTTTTCTATCGCCGCAAGAGTTCCTCCCATTGGTGAGGAAGGACAGGATGTGCGGATGGTTCAGTTAGAGGAAAATGGTAAAATTATTTCTTCTTTTGGAAAGCTAGCCCGCTCTAGAAATTATAAGGGTATTTTTGCTGTAGTATCCGATCCTGTGGATCTGCTTTGTAAAACATTGCTTCAATCCAGTAACACCAACGAAGACGGACACTTTGATTTTAACGGTCTGGCTCCAGAACAAATTCGCGGCTATGGACTGGGGGTCATGCATGCCCGTGCCCTGTACTATGCACAGCAGCATAAAGATACCCATCATTATCAAGAGGAAGGAAGAGCCTTTGGTCCCCATGGAGAGGGCCTTGTCATTGCCGATAGTATTTCACGTTATGATATGAATCGTTCTCTTTTTCTGACAGAAAAAGCAAAAACAGCCAATCTAGAGGTTCGAAAAACAGGCTTTAAGCCCTTTGTTGCACCAGCCCTTTCCTCTGGTGCCTTGCCCTTGATTGCCACCATGGAGGGGAGATGGCATTATAGTGCTACCTATATGGGAGGGGTCTATATGGGAGCTAAAAATCGGCTCCGTTCATCGGGAACGGAGTTAGAGATGTTAGACATTCCCCCAGCCTTATGGGAACGGCTCCAATACACCTATCA
>JBFNEZ010000084.1:0-14975 GCA_040797825.1 Thermotaleaceae bacterium
TCATTCAAAATTCGCAATGCTTTCTCTCCATTTTTTTCACCAATGGATTCCACCAGCATAAAAATATCATTTTCTATTGTTCTAGAGGCAAGGAGTTGTATATCTTCTTTTGAAATCATTTCTCTTTCTCCAACATAATTAATAAGTTTAATGATTTCATTTTCTAAGTCCTTGAGAGTTTTATCTGAATTCCTATCTAAATAGCCACTATTATCTAAAAAAATCTTTATTTCTTCCATCTTAACTTTTTTCTTTTGCTTTTGAAAAGCTTTATTGACCCAGCTATAAGCATCTTTTTCTGTAAGTTTATTAAACTCTATAATATGTCCAGTTTTCCCAATCTCCTTAATAATCTTTTTTCGTTTATCTATTGCATCGGTATAAACAAAAATAAGATGGGTGCTCTTAGGAATTTGTGATAGATATGCAATCAAACGCCCTTCTTCTTCCTCTGATATATTTTTTTTCTTTCCAGAAAAGCACTCTAGTTCTTTGATGACAATTAGTCTTACACTATCCATAAAAGGCAATGTTTCACTGGCATTTATGATATCCTCTACCCTTGTTTCCCTGCCATCTATATGCTGATAATTTAAATCTTGAAATGCAGGTTCAATTAACTTTTCTTTTATATGATGAACGGTGTTTTCAATCAAATAGTGTTCTGTACCCCAAAACAAATATAGATTGGATAAGTTTTCATTTTTGATGGCCGTTAATACTTCTTTGTAATTCATCGCTTTTCCTCCATTCTACTTCATTTTACTATTGTATCATATCCCTCTAATGGAAGAAATCCTCTCTATGCAGAAGCATGGTATTCACTCTAATTTTATCTCTGTTAAAGGTTATTCGAACTGCACCATTTCTATCATTCCTATAAACGGATATATTCCTATGGGACAATTTATCTAGTACTTGTTGATGGGGATGCCCAAAATTATTCCTCCCTACTTGTATGACGGCTATTTTAGGCAAGAAAACATCTAAAAATTCTTCCGTTGTAGAAAATCTACTTCCATGATGGGCTATTTTTAATAAATCAATATCCATCGGAGAATATTCCCTTACGAGCTGTTCTTCTGCTTCTTTTTCAATATCTCCTGTAAATAATATCTTTCTTTTCAAATACGCTACTAAAAGTACTAGTGAATTATTATTTGCATCATCTCTACTTCCTTTTATCAATTCCTTATCAGGACTTAATATATAGATAATAACTTCTTTTCCAACCTCTATGCGATCCCCCTTTGTAACTTGAAAAACAGGTATTCTTTTATTTGCACATATCTTTTCCATTGATCCCCACTCTTCTCTTTTTTCTGCATCCATGCTAACAAATAAATTTTCAACAACTAAATTTTCTGCAACTTCCATTAATCCCCCCATATGATCTCCGTGGGGATGTGAGAGGATCATTACATCAATTTTTCCTATTCTGTTTTTCAAAAGAAAGGATACTAGAGTACTATTTTTCCCATTATTATCACTGCTGCGATTTCCTCCGTCAATCAAAATAGTTTTTCTTTCTGGGGTTTTTATTAAAGTGCAATCCCCTTGACCAACGTCCAGAAAAATAATTTCATGTTTGTAGAAAAATACATTATGCATAAAATATACAGATATACCTATGGCTGCCAAAACCATGAGTATCTTTTCTTTTTTTACCTTTGTAGCTTTGATATGCCATTCCTTTTTTTGTATTAGAATTCCTAAAAATATATAATAAATGAAAATCATAAAAAGACTAGGTGAAATTACTTTTATATTAGAATAAGGCAGGTCATATGCCCAAATTGATAAGAAATCTACTCCCAACAGCAGGATGTAAATCATTCTTGCAAATAGTTTTGCCACGGTCACTGAAAAATAAGATGAAAAAACCGCTATAAATCCCAATGGTACAATGTAACCAATAAGAAAAACAATTGGAACATTAATTAGAAGAGCTATAGGTGAAAAGATATTAAAATGATAGGCAATAATAGGTACTGTACCCAACTGAGCCGCTAGAGAAGCTGCCATAAGTTGAGCTACATAGGGCGGCAGGGCTACAAGCTTTGCCTTAATTGGTTTATAAAGCAATGCAATGGATAGAGCAGCTGAAAAGGAAAGCTGAAAGCCAACGTTCAGTAGTAAAAGAGGATTCGGCAGCAGAAATAGAAAAGCTGCTACAGCAATGGCTGATAGGGAATCATATCTTCGATTTAGTAAAGGTGCAAAAACCATTAAAGTCAGCAATAAGGCAGCTCTCATCACAGAAGATGAAAAGCCTGTAACGCCTGCATAGATCCAAAGAATCAGTACTACAGCTCCAAGTCTCATTTTAAAGTTAATTTTCAGCAATAGTCTCTCTAACCCTAAATATATAATACCCACATGAAGTCCTGAAACGGCAAATACATGAGCTATCCCTATGCCTCTAAATTTTATCATCTGATTATCATCCACACTGCCTTTTTCTCCTAGCAAAACCGCCAGTAATACATTTCCCTCCACTCCTGGAAATAGTGCTCTAATCTTCCTTTCAATAGTGTTTTTTATTGTCTCAGTTGCACTTATTAAAAAGGAAATATTCCCTTTTCCAGCTAAAGTAATCTGATGAGGCTTTATATACATGACTCGGTGAATGTTTTTTGCCTTTAGGTACATATTATAATCAAATGTATTGGGGTTCCGACTTTTATCTGGAGCTATTAACAAACCCTCTGCATAAATCCGCTGGCCTACTTCAATATTAGGCTTATCCCCACTATTTTGAAGCTGCAATAGTACTTTTTCTTTAACCGCAGCTCTCTTTTTCTGAAATATTATTTCATGGGCCAAGATAGTATACTGTGTTTTCTCTCCTTCAGTTCGTGCAATCACATCTCCTATCATGGTAATATTTTGATTTTCAAATATCCCTAACATTCCCTCATCTTCATAATGTATTTTGAACTGAATCGTACCTAACAAAGCTATTACCAATAAAAATCCCCAAATGCCCGTTTTTAAATACTGCCTAAACAATATTCCAATCATCGTCATGACTGCTATTCCTATCAGTATAAATTGATAGCCTTTATATAAATAGTATTGGAGTATAAGTCCAAATATATAGAAGCTTGTTATCAAAATCATAGGCCTTCTCATGAAATACAACCCTTTTCATATGATTTATATAGTTGCATTTCTACACTTTTTATACTTTTCCTTTTTTTAACAAAAAAATAGATGGTACTTATCTTTTCCATCTATTTTAAGAATTTTTATTTGTTATACAACTTCTATGACTGAGCTTTGTTTCTATAGACCAACATCACTCTTCTTTTTTTCTCTTTTAAGCAAAAGACTGGATACCATGGCTGTAATAGGTATAGCCAAAATAAGTCCTGTACTTCCTGAGAGAGCTCTGATCACCTCTGTAGCAATGATATCTAAGTTCATGATTTTAATAACAGACGTTTCATAAGCCATAAAAATTAAGAGCAGAGGAATAGAACTCCCTGTATAGGCTAGGATCAATGTGTTGGTCATCGTACCCATTACATCTCTTCCCACATTCATCCCCGCATTAAACAATTCTTTCCTGCTAAGATTTGAATTAACCTTGTGAATTTCTTCTACCGAAGAAGCAATGGACATTCCAACATCCATGACTGCTCCTAATGCCCCCATAATGATACCAGAAAATAACAATCCTTTGAAATCAAAATTCACCTGTTGGGGTAGATACATCAGCATAACTGCTTCCTCATTACTCAAGCCAGTTAGCTTCACTTTGCTTCCAATATAATAGGCTATAAGGCCAGCTACAATAACACCTGTGCTCGTTCCGATAATTGCAGCGATACTTTTAGTATTTACTCCTGCAATAATAAATATGGTTATAATGGTAACAGCAATAGAAATGCATATGGTAATTATCACAGGATTCAATCCCGATAAAATAGCGGGCAGCAAAATCTTTAACACAGCTAAAATGGTAATAGTCAAGCTGATAACTGATTTTAGTCCCTTTGCTTTTCCAACGATTAAGAGTAGTAAAATAAAGAAAAGATATAAATAAAGTATATAGTTTTGTCGCATATAATCAGATATAAATACATCCACACTTCCATCGTCTAATTCTTCAATCACTACCACAACTTTATCCCCTGCCTTAACAGGTATATCATAGACATAATTGCCCGATAGATGGTTGATTATCTCAAAAACCTTGTCCTTATATTTTCCACTAATTATTTTCAATTTGACACTTTGTGTTTCATCAATAAAGCTGCCCTCTAAAGTTGTTTCTTCTCCTTGCACAGCTTCTAAAATAACTGCCGTTTCTGTAAAACTATCTATGGTTTCTGCAAAACTCAACAGAGGCATTGTCCATATGCACACTAGCAGCAATAATAATATTCGTTTCATTTTATTCCCCCCATTTTTTTCACACTTATTATACCATGAATCAGGGATTATAGAAAGACGCACACAAAAAAGAGGAGTTTGGCTTTATAAAATAGCTTGACTCCTCTATACAATGAACTTATTCCATCAGTTCTTTTTCGTCTCTTAAATAATTGGCATGATACCTCACAGCAGTATGATCATTTCCTGTATAGACCAAATCCGCCTCGATATTCACACTGTGATTATTTCTATCGAAATTAATTTCTACATTTTCAACCCTTGCATCATCTTGATAATAATCTAAATATTGTAGTAGGATATCTTTTGCATTTTCTACACTAATATTGTTGTCATAAACAACCATATATTCTTTCTCTGGCACTTCAATGTAAAGTTTATATTTATCTGCCATTTTGACACGTCGCTCTTGTATAATATCGATCATCGTCACACTTCCTTTCAACTAGTCCATGGTCATACCTTATCTTTAGTATAACCTAGGAGAGTAAAAAGTTTGCCACGGCACTTAGACCATTATATACCATGAAAGCCAATTAAGCTTCATAGCTTTTCATCTCTTCTGATAAAATCAGCTCTCCCCCATATTCCTTTTTGGCTTCCTGAAAAATTTCCTGCAAATCATATTCTGGCCAGTAATGGGTAAGAAGTAATTTTTTTACATTGCATACAGTTCCAATATATCCTACTTCCTGGGCAGATAAATGGGGTGTAGTGGACCCCTTATCTCGTTCAAGCACGCCGGCCTCACAAAGAAATAAATCAGCATCTTCAGCCAGTTTAAGAATTTGAGAACAATATCGGGTATCTCCTGAAAAAACAAACTTTTTCCTTTCATTTTCAATAGCTACTCCATAAGTTTCTATAGGATGATTCATTTTCATAAAAGTAATTTTCAAATCTCCTACACGGAGTACCAAGTCACTATGTATTGTATGGAGTTCAAAAGCATTTTCGTACTGAAGTTTCTGGAAATCTTCATTAGGTGATCCAGGTGCATACAATGGGACAGCTTTATCAATATATCCTTTCATTCTTCCAATTCCTAAGGCATACCGCATTACCATCACATCAGACATATGATCACTATGTAAATGGGTCAATAGGATACCTGTTAAATCATTCAGTGAAGGAAGGACTTGTTGCAGCCTACTGAAAGTTCCATTGCCACAATCCAATAATATTTTTATATCCTTTTCTTCAAATAAATACCCTGAACATGCACCACCTGCCTTCGGATAAGGTCCCCAATTTCCCAAAATAGTTAATTTCATATTTCTAGCACCTTCCTTTTACATTATTTCACCATGGATTTAGTTTGTTCAAAATATAAAAAAATAGACTCCTTATCTTAGGAACCTTTTTTATTAAGCCTGAAGCCATCCTTTTAGTTTTTCCATATTTTGAATAATAATTTTCTTTCCGCTTATTTCAATAGATCCCTCTTTTTTAAATTGACTCAATGCTCTGCTAACAGTCTCTCTAGCTGTTCCAATCATATTAGCCAGTTCTTGTCTTGATAGATTTAATCTCAACTCGATTATACCATCTTTTTCCACTCCATGATCCTTGGCTAACTTAATGAGCACTTCAGCCGTTCTTACATAGGTATCACTCAACGCCATTTGTTTTAGTTTCATTTGAGACATATACAGCCTTTTATTGAGAATCTTGATAATTTGAAGGGCTAAATCTGCATTGTGACGCACCAATGCCTCCAGGTCCGTATTCATGATAATACCCACCACTGCATCTTCCATGACTTCAGCAGTAGCAGGATACATCACATCATTAAAAAGGGTCACCTCTGCAAAAACATCTCCACTGCCATATATATTTAAAATGAGCTCCCTTCCATCATTGGAGTTTTTAGAAATTTTCACCTTGCCAGATTTAATGAAGTACAGGGCCTCACCCTTATCCCCTTCCATAAAAATAATTGTACCTTTACGATATTTTCTCTCAACTGTGATGCTAGCAATTTTCTCTAAAGCACTTTGTTCCAATTGAGAAAAAATAGGGACATGTTTAATCAATTCAGTGTTTTTGTTCATAATAACCTTCCCCTTTAGTTTATTTGAATTTGAATAATATACTTTATTGGAAAGTGATACAAATCACATGAAATTGTGACATATTTAATATTCCTTTTCCTATGAACCTATTATAATTGAATCAAGAATAGAACACAACCTTTAGGAGTGGTATAGATGAATGATCCTAAATTTGCTACTTTACAGAAAGTCAGAAATGGAAAAAAAACCTTCGGAATAACCCCTAGAATACCTGGTGGTTTTATTAGTCCAGAGCAGTTAATAAAAATAGGTGAAATCGCAAAAAAATATAAGGGTACCCTAAAGATTACCTCCGGTCAGAGAGTAGCCATTCTGGGTCTTCAACCTGAAGATGTTCCTCTCGTATGGAAAGAACTGGACATGGAGCCTGCTGTATTATCACCTTACTCTGTAAAAAATGTTGAAATGTGCCCAGCATCCTTTTGCAAAAGAGCAAAACAAAATTCTTTACGACTAGGTATGAAGTTAGAAAAAGCATTGTATGGTACTCCTACACCTAATCGTACAAAGGTAGGTGTTGCTGGATGCAGAAATGCATGCACCAGTGTCTATTCAAAGGATATTGGGATCATTGCTGATGTAGATGGATATATGGTAACCGTTGGAGGTAGTGCAGGTTTCCATCAAAGATTATCAGAAATTGTTACAGTCGGATTGAGGGAGGAGGATGCCTTCCTTGTAGTAAGAATTATATTGGATTATTACAATACCCATGGTTCCATGGGAGAGAAGATGGGAGCTTTTATTGATCGCATTGGATTTACACATTTTCAGAAAGAAGTTATGAAAATTCTTAACAATGAAAAAAATAAATCATAGGATTTATTCCTATTCCCTAAAAATCCAAATAAATAGCATAGACTAGGAGGAATAATCATGAGTGCTTTTCTTGGACCAATACATCACTGGCTTTTTAACAAAATTAAGCTCCATGAAGATTTAGAAAGAGAATTGCTTTTTCGTTTTGAAAAAGAGTTTGGCAGTACCATCCAAAGCATTGCAGAAGAAACTATACAATCCCACGGGGCTCCTTTAGAAGAAAGGCCCCTTGATCAACTTATTGATCTGGGTAATATCCACGGCTGGCTTCAAAATAGAATTGCAATAGCAGAAACGCGACAAGCAGATCTATTGACTAGAATATTTAAAGCCTATGGAGATAAAGCCTTATCCATGGCCCTAGAGGCCTACGAGGAACAAGGAAAAGAATCGGGGCTTGATGCTCAAGCTAAAGGACAAACTCAAAGTGCGCCGGCTCTTTATAAAGCATTGAATAACTATCTTTTGGATGGTATGCCTTGTGACAATGCAAATAGTGTTATAACTGCAGAACCCGACTTTTTGCAATGGAAAACCATGGAGTGTCTTCACAAAGCTTATTGGGAGAAAGTAGGGGCAGATACACAGAGCTTTTATAAACTGCGGCATCATTGGATAAAAGCCTTTATTGAAAAGGGGAATTCCGATTTCCAATATAGTTGTACGTCAGAGACCATAAAAGGTCAATCCATTTATATTCACGAAATAAAATTAAAATAAGTTTATACGAGGGAGGATTTTTTATGAAAATTACAGTTGAAACATTAATCGGAGATGCTTTGAAAATGAATCCTAAGGCAGCACAAATTTTAATGAGCTTTGGTATGGGATGCTTGGGATGCCCTTCTTCTCAGATGGAATCCATCGGTCAAGCTGCTGATATTCATGGAATAGATGTAAATAAACTACTAGAAGCTTTAAATCAACAATAGAATTCGGTAAGCACGTATAAAAAGCACCATTTTTACCAAATGGTGCTTTTTATACGTGCTTATATTTGATAAAATTTAGTGTAATCTCATTGACTCGTATATGCTGTAGGAGGATTTTTTTTAATTCTTTTTAACTCTAGAATTGCATCATGAACAGGCTGATAATCTGGTATTAGTCTACGCGCCTGATATAGATGCCACTTTGCACTGTCTAATCTACCCGTATATAAATAGACTAAACCCAGATTGTGATGCCCATAACCATTTTGGGGAAAAAGTTTTACAATTTTTTCTGCATAAAGCTGAGCTTTATCATATTTTTTTAAATCATCTCCATAAATTTTAGAAAGATTTAGCAGTACCTTTGGATCGGCATTATTATATCGCAGCATTTTATGATAATATTTTATCGCTTCTTTAAAATCTTCCATTTGCTGATAACAAATGGCTAAACCATAATAAATATCCTGTTCAATATCATGGATATCAGAAGAATTAATTTCTAAAGCTTTCTGATAGTGCTTGATTGCTTCCATATCTTCTCCCATTTCCGAGAAAACATCTCCAATATATTTCCAATTGGTCGAACGATTGGGATTCATATCTATTATCTTTTTTTGATGTTCCAAGGCCATCTCATAATATCCTTCATTGAGATAGGCAATTAATAAATTATTATTAAGATATTCATCTTCAATATTAATTTTTAGACCTTTTAAACAAACCTCGATAGCCTCTGCACTAAGACCATTCAATATTAAAAAACTACTCATATTTAAATATGCCTCTGAAGAATCAGGCTGTAAGCTTGCCTGTACTCTCAGATACTTGATGCTTTTATGCAGTTCTCCTTTCGCTTCATAGTAGTAAGCTAAATCTTCAAACATATAAAATCTTTTATACTTTTTTAAAAAGTAGGGATTATTTTTATAGATATACATCAATCCCACACTAACGACTTCCATTCTTTCCTGATAAAAATGCTCTTGAATCTCTTTGAAAAACACTCTCCATCCATCAGAATCTGTTGATTCCTGATTTAGATTATATTTTGCAATCCAATTTGTTTCCATCTCCTTGATGTTATGAGCTTCCTTAGGAAAATAAACCTTTTGACCTATCCAATGGGAAGGAATGGAATTTTCTACATCTCTTATTTGTCTTAAGCCTTCATTGTCTCCATCAAAGGTTATTCTGACCCAATACCCAGGTATTCGGTTTACTCTCTTTCTCAATTTTACTGAACGAATACCCTTCGGTAGCTCTGTAGCCATTTCTTTACTGGAACTAGGTATTTCACAAGATAAATAATTTTTCATCCACCCATCTCTTCCCTTTTCAGTTGGAAAGAAAAGATCTACTATCTTCAAGATATAGCCCTCCTTTCTGTTAAGGGACTATATGGAAATAAATTTTTCCATTTATTAAGCTTCGTTATTTCAGTATATAATATTCGAAACCCTCTATTTCGTGATGCCTTTTCCTGACGAATCCCATCTTTATTTATGATTTTTTTTCTTTATCACCCGCATAACCATACCTAATTTTTCATAGGCTTCCTGTACATTTTTTTCTATATTCAACAGTATATGTAAATCATCTAGTTTATCCTCTCTGCTCATATACTGTTGAATGCTAATTTGTTTATCTCCTTCTCCTAAAACAGTTTTTAATTTAGCCAAGGTAAATATTCGATAAATTTTTTTACCTCGTATTAGAATAGAAATTCCTTCCTCTAAATATTTATTGATAATCCTTTGAGTTTTTTCCATTCCTTCTCTTTCTATTATATTAATCTCATTTTTATTGACCAATCTCCCCAATAGATTTCCTTTTTGATAGATAAAGTAGTTCTGATCTATAACCATATCGTCTTGTTTGTTCAACCGAACAAACCGATATTCAGAAGCATTTAATTTTCTAATTTTCTGAAATGCTGTCAAATAGGTGTCTCGTATGCTCCAATCAACATTTTTCAGTCGAATTACTTCTCCATTGGCATATATATAAGTATGATCTTCTTCAAGTATTTCTTTAAGATCTAATTTTTCAATACAGTTTTTTTCAAAATCGATTACGATATTTCCTTGCTCTGTATCAATACATTTTGCTAATACATAAAACCGCATACTTCCACCTTCCTTCGTTGATTTCTCTATCTCCGATTACTGCTGTAAAGTTCTTCTATCTTTTTGATTTCTTTAGGCTCCAATTGATAACATCTGTATACATAAGCATCTATAGCCGCTCTCATTTCTTGTCCTTTACTCTTGATTATAGTGTTCACCATTTTTAAAATATTTTTATGTTCCATATGGTTTATACAAACAGGCAATTCTTTTAATGGATTTGCATAGAGTTCTAAATCTGAACCTTTTCTCTTCCCTCTGTAATATAACCAGAAATACATTAGTTTTGAATTTAATTGAATCAATAAATGTCGCAGATCTATATGAGAGGCTTTGGCTGTAATAAAATATACATCAGCACTAGCATACCAAGGAATATTGGTATATGCAAACCGATTTTCTCCCGCCCTATGGGGTACGACTATTTTAGGTTTTTCGAATATTTCCTGCTGTCTAGGCCATTGAAGAGCATACCAACTTCTTAATCCTTGTTTTACTTCCCGTCTGAGCTTTAATATATCCTTATATTTTAGCAGATGCTTGAATATCCGTTCCTCTTCTTCCGATTCAATGTTATCCAATTGTCCATCTTTTATATATAAAAGAAATTTTTCTGTATCTTCTTTTACTTGATAGCTTTGTATATCACTATTTTTAAACATGGGTTTTATATAGGCAGAATCTTGCAGTCCTAAAGCAAGTACTTCCTTTTTCTGCAATACAAAAATACCATCATTTACTAGAATATCATATTGTTTTATATTCTCTCCTGATAGTTTATTGTTCAATATGTTTTTTGTAACTCTATCTGCCCCTGATACAATCCCTTGATTAATGTGACATAATTCTCTTAGACGCCTATCGCAGCCTCCATCAATTTTCTCTAGTAATAATTGTTCATCATTGCTTCCATTAATTAAAATATACCCTCTTCGATCAAATAAATTTGAATTTTTCAAATGATGATTATGTGTAATGTGACCATGCTTTTCACGCTCGTATAATCCTTTTTCAATACTTGGTGGAGATAGATATTTTTTTTGGAACAACTTTAAAAACATTTTTTCATCTGTCTCTTTCCCTTTGGCTAATAAAAATATCATGTTATGTTGCCCACGGGCTGAAGAAAAAAGTGAAGTATGATTAAAATTAACAACATGTAAAAAAGTCGTGTGTTTTTTAAGGTATTCTCTAAGCTGCTGCGCTCCATCTGCAGTAACAAAATAATTGGTAGTGATGTAGGATAGGAGTCCTCCATCTTTTAAAATTTCTAAAGCCCGATAGATAAAATAATAAAATAAATCCATTTTTCCTTCGTAATATTTTCCTCCAAAGGATGTACTACGATATTTTCGGAAAATCTCTTGATTTCCTTTTTCTCCTAAATAGGGTGGATTTCCTATAACAATATCAAATACTTGAGGCACCCATCTTTATTAGGAATTTCTTCTGTGAGACTATCTCCGGTATGAAGATTTACCTTAATCACTTCTCTAAGTCTATTCTCATCAGGACCGTATAACATAGATAGGAGTGTCATTTTAGCAATCTCTATAGGATATTGCTGTATATCTATACCATAAAGATTTTGCTCAAGTATCTCCTTCTTTATAAGATAATCATCTTTTCTAATATTCATTAAATCCAACATTTTTTTCTTGATATAAAATATTTTTTCAAAAGCAAGTATAAGAAATAATCCCGTTCCACAGGATAAATCTAAAACGCTTATTGCACTTAATGCATCTAGCATCTGTTCAATCTTCTCTAAGGATAAACTTTTCTTATCATAAATAAAATTATATATACATTCTTTTTCAATAGTTGTCTTTTTTGACAGATAAGTGATTAGTGATGTCTCTATCATATATTTAATAACATAATCTGGTGTATAATAACTGCCCGTTTTATCTCTAATACTTTGATTTAAGTAGTGGTCATATACTTGGCTAAAAATTCTCATGTCAGGTAATTTGTTCTTATCAAAATAATTTTTCACTTCCCATGCAATAGGTATAATTCCATCTACATCAGCCAATGAAAGTGTGTTTCTTTCATAGCAATGGGAGAAAACAAATCGACACAGCTCTATAAAGCTTAATTCTGGTGTTAAATCAAGTTTTTGTGCCTGCTGTATATATTCCTCAAAAATATGGGTAGGACTATCTATAACCATTCTATCCTCCTAGATAAATTCTTGTAATTGGGAAAGGCATCCAAAACTGGACGCCCTAGAATATGCTAAATAAAATAAGCTTTTTCATTCCTATCTTGGAAACAAGGTATTTTCTTTCTCACTCTATCGACCAAATCTATGTCTATCGCTGCCTTAAGAATGGTCTCCTCACCGTTTGATTCAGCCACAATATTACCCCAAGGATCAACAATCATACTTCTCCCTGGAAAATTTGCTTTAAACTCACTGCCAATTCGATTTACAGCTACAACATACATTTGATTTTCAATGGCTCTTGCAGTAGCTAAGGTCTTCCAATGCTCAATTCTTGTTTCAGGCCACTGGGCTGGAATAAAAAGTATCTTTGCTCCCTTTAAGGCCAAGGTCCTTGCAATTTCCGGGAAACGAATATCATAACAAATAATTGCTCCACAAGGGGTTCCATCTATATCAAAGACTTTAGCTTCGCTGCCAGCAGTTAAGAACTCATCTTCACGTGCATGCTTTACCAGGTGAACTTTGTCATATGAACAATGAATTTTCCCCTCTCTGTCTACTACATAAAGACGATTATAAATCTTGTTTTCATACCGATCTGCAATAGAGCCAGCTACAATATTCAGCTTATATTTTTTTGCTAAGTTGGATACAATGGTTTTTGTTGGTTCCCCTTCTTGATCGGCTATACTATGTAAGTTTTTCATACTAAAACTTGTATTCCACATTTCAGGTAACACAATAATATCTGGACTCTCTGAAGCCGCATTTTCGATCATTGCTATCATTTTATTTCTATTTGCATCAGGGTTTCCAAATTCTAAGTCTATTTGAATTGCTGCAATCTTTATCATTGTATTTAGCCTCCCAGTAATTACAGTATTATTATTATTTTCTATGCCCTTGCTTATATCCCTTTTGATTTTTAAAAACTTTCATAAAAAGAAGAAAAATTCATCAGAATATGCCGATATATCTATTATAGTTAATATACCAGGAGATGAAAGGACGTGTTGCTATGACCACTAAAAAAATTTCTTCTGCTAATCAAACACGGATTCACTCTATGTATGTGGCAAGAAATACAGAAATCGGGAAAATTGATGGGGTGAAACCTATCGATAAAGTTGCGAAAGTAGACAATAATAGCTTTCAAGCTTCAGAAAATGCTTATTTGGGTACTTCCACTTTCTATTCCCAGCTAAAAGCCCTTAAAGAACAATATCACGCCTATTACCGTGCCGAAAGAGAGCTAGATGAAACACGAGAGGAAAACAAACCTGAAACAAATGAAGAAATGCTTTCTTTAATCAAAACCTTGATTGTCAAATACAACAGGGCAATCTCTGCATTGCAGGATTTTGATAGTCATTTTGGAACTCAGCATAGCCAAGGAATTTTCCAACTATTGCTTCTATACAAACCGCAGCTTTATAAAATAGGAGTAACCTTTGATCGAAAATTCCAACTGTTTTTGAATGAAGTATTGTTTTCTCAAAACCTAGAGCAAAGCAAGGATACTATTGCCTTCCTTTTTGAGCCCAAAAATGGGTTTATTTCAAAAGTATACCGAGCTTTTAAAGAAATAAAGATATCCTCGAAAAAAAAATATAGTAATCTGACAGTAAATAATCCTTCTATTATTGATAAAAAGTTTTAATTCTTCAGCTTATATTTAGATTTTTATTTTATTTTGTACTTAATCTTATTCCCCATATCAATATAAAGAATATGATATTTATCGAATAATTTTTTGAGATTTTCTCTCCTCATTTGAGAAACTAATATATATTTTTCCAATTCTTTTTTACTTTTCTCTTCACTTGTCCCATCCCCCCGTTCTAATTCTAATCTTTCTTCTGCTACAATATCGCGTATTAGATTGATTTCATCCATGAATAAATAATAATTTTCAGACACATAGGGATTTATATCTATTTGTATTATTTCAATCAATATATATTCAAGCCTGGGTATTGTATTTTCGTAAAAAACAGCTTGTTCTTGCTCCTTATCCAGCTTTTCTTTGTGGAATAGGATATGATTATTGACAATCTCATAGAATTCATCCTCTAATGGTTGTACCTTCTTTAGATAAGCAAAGATTTGTTCTTTTTTACGAACATTGAGTATAGCTTGCAGCAAACCTTCTTCTTTTATATCTGTGGTTATATGAAGATGTTTGGCAATACTAAAAAGACTAATAAATATAACAGCTCCAATGATAATATAAGGTAAATATCTTTTTTTATTTTCCAAGTTATGCTGTGTAATTCCTTTATCTTTATTAATTCTCATTAGTCTATTCTCCTTTTTTCATCCTCTATCCATACTAATTCTATCAAAATAAGCATTTTCCTCTAAGTATTAGATAATTTTGTGAAAGGCCGCTCACTCAATTATATATCTATAAAAATAGAGGAAATAATCCTTTGGATTATTTCCT
>JBFNEZ010000085.1:0-14616 GCA_040797825.1 Thermotaleaceae bacterium
TTACTAACTTCCCTTTTTTTAGATATTATAAATCTTTATTCCATCGTTTCCATGCTGATATATGAATATATTTTAATGCTTATTAGTTTTATAGGCTGCACAGTTATTGTAACAAAACGTGCCCTAGAGGGTGATCCAGATGCCAAAATATTTTCTATTGGATTTACAATTCTTACCTTATCTGGCCTTTATGACATATTGGGATGGTACTTTCGTATAGTACCCTGGTTCACATTCATGTTTATGTGGGCAATGCTAATCTTTGTTTTGCTTCTCACTTATATTTTAATCAGACGCTTTAGAGAAATCAGTAATAGGATAAAAACCTTTTACGTAGAAATTGAACATAAAAATAAAGACTTGGAAGAACAACAGAAACGGCTTGAAGAAGCAATTTCTTACGATAAAATGAAAACTGAATTTTTTTCCAATATTTCTCATGAATTCCGTACACCGCTTAATATTATTCTATCTTCCATACAACTGCTTCATTTGTATATAGAAGACGGAACATTTATAATCAATATTAATCAAACCACATCTCGATTGAAAATTATGCAGCAAAATTGTTACCGTCTAATTCGTCTGCTTAACAACTTAATAGATATTACAAAGATTGATAGCGGCTATTTTGCACTAACTCTTCAGAATCACAATATTGTTGAAATCACAGAAAATATAACCTTATCTGTGGCCGATTATATAAAAAGCAAAGGTATATCTCTCACCTTTGATACCGATACAGAAGAAAAAATTATGGCTTGTGATCCCGATCTAATAGAACGTATTCTATTAAACCTTCTATCTAACGCAGTTAAATTTACTCAACCAGGAGCTGATATTTGGGTCAATCTCTATGATCTGGAGGACAGCATAATGATCGAAGTAAAAGATGGAGGTATAGGCATCGAAAAGGACAAATTAGATGGCATTTTTGAAAGATTTGTTCAGGTAGACAAATCTCTTAGTCGTCAGCGTGAAGGCAGCGGCATTGGTCTATCTTTAGTCAAATCTCTTGTAGAAATGCATGGAGGGATTGTTACTGTAGATAGTGAAATTGGTGTAGGTACAACCTTTAGCATTAACCTTCCTGCTAAAACCGTTAATCAAGATTCGTTCTTTGACTATATTTCTACCCAAGAAATTTCTCACCATGTAGAAAAAATAAGTGTTGAATTTTCAGATATCTATTCTTAGTTTTTCTCTACTGAAATAAATAAGTATGCTGTACTCCGAGCAATTTCCCGTACAACATACTTATCTAAAAAGCTAATTTTTTGAGATTTATGATTATACTGGATAATTTTTGTTTTCAAAATCGGCATAAGCACTATCAATTTTATATTTTTGTGCTTGCCTAAATTTAAAAAATTCTACTGCAACCGTAGGAAATAGTGCATAGGATAGTACATCCTCTTCCTGCTCCAGGTATTCTTTCATTTCCTTTCTATAGTTTTCTAACTGGGGCTCAATAAGATCAGCTGGCCTACAGTCAATCACTGCTTCACTTCCAATAATTTTTTCTCGAATGGCTTGTGAGATTTCAACAGCAGGTTTTCCATATTCTCCTTTTACATAGGCTTTTATTTCTTTTGGGACCATTTTATATCGTTCTCCAAGAACAACGTTCAATGCAGCCTGGGTTCCAACCATTTGGCTAAGTGGTGTCACAAGGGGAGGATATCCTAAGTCTTCTCGTACCCGGGGCACTTCCTTTAGCACTTCGTCATATTTGTCAAGAGCATTTTGCATTTTCAGTTGGGATACTAGATTGGATAACATGCCTCCTGGCACTTGATAAATTAAGGCATTAACGTCTACACCCAGCACCTTGGGGTCTAATAAGCCCTTATCCATATAATGATTCCGAATAGGTCTAAAATGCTCTGCTACTTGATTTAATGTTTCAAGCTTTAATCCTGTATCATATTCCGTTCCCTGAAGAGAAGCTACAAGAGGTTCTGTAGGTGGTTGAGATGTTCCTAAAGCCATGGGTGAAATAGCACAATCTACTACATCAACGCCTGCCTCAATAGCTTTTAGATAAGTCATGGAAGCTACTCCGCTTGTATAGTGGGTGTGCAGCTGAATGGGTATTTTTATAGACTTTTTTAGTTTTGAAACCAAATCAAAAGCATTGTATGGTGTTAAAATCCCAGACATATCTTTAATACAAATTGAATCTGCACCTATTTCTTCCATTTGTTCAGCCAGTTTAATATAATATTCAGTATTGTGAACAGGACTCACGGTGTAAGAAATAGCTGTTTGAAGGTGCCCACCTTCTTTTTTTGTAGCTTCTAATGCAGTTTTAAGGTTTCTTACATCATTTAAGGCATCGAAAACTCTAATAATATCAATACCATTTGCAATAGATTTTTTTATAAACTCAGAAACCACATCATCAGCATAATGCTTATACCCTAATAGGTTTTGTCCTCTTAATAGCATCTGAAGCTTTGTATTTTTTACGGACTTCCTTATGATCCTGAGTCGCTCCCAGGGATCTTCATCTAAAAAACGTAAACATGCATCAAAGGTCGCTCCTCCCCATACTTCAAGTGAGTGATATCCAACTTGGTCAAGGGTTTCTAAAATTGGGACCATTTCTTCTGTTTTCATTCTTGTTGCAATTAAAGATTGATGGGCATCTCTTAAAACGGTCTCTGTTATTTTTATCTGTCTCATCAAATCCTCCCCCTCTTATTTTAAATAATTTTAATTTTCTCACTTATATAGACATTTGTATAGATGAGTATATTTCTCTCAAAATAATCTATCTAATTAAATTTTAAAGAAAATACAAAAATATGTACATGAAGGATATAAATTGTTACAATTAAAATATCTTAAAAAAACATGAAAATAGAGAATATTTCTTTATTTTTTAAGGGGGCTTTCCTATGGATTCTACAGACTATAAAATAATAGAAATATTGCAAAAGCATGGGAGAATTTCCATGAAAGATTTAGGAAAGGCGGTGAACATGACTTCTCCAGCAGTAACAGAAAGAGTAAGAAAGCTAGAAGAGAACGGTGTTATTCTAAGATATAGGGCCATTATTGACCCAGGAAAACTAAATAAAAATATCATGGCCTTTATCAATGTTGGTCTCCCACCAGAAAATTACGATCCCTTTATAAGTTTTGCTGAGAAGAATGAGAAAATAATAGAATGTCATCACGTAACGGGCGGCTCCACCGTAATTATAAAAGTTCTAACAGAAAGTATGGATGATCTTAAAAACCTAATCGATGAAATAAAGAAAAAAGGCAGTACGCAAACTTCTGTAATTCTCTCAAGCCCTATACAATTCAAACCCTTGCTAAGAAAGAATCATAAATAGGGCGCCATGAAAGTCGTCCTATTTATAAACAAAATATATTCTGCTCGATCTTTCTTTTTTTAATGCTTTTAGATGTTCAGATCAATGTGACAATATCCCCCGGGATTCTTCTCTAGATATTTTTGATGATATGCTTCTGCTTTATAAAAACATATTAATGGCTCAATTTCTGTTACAATAGGCCTTTCATATTCCATCTGCTGCCTTTTCATTGAATCTTGAACTACTTGAATGTCTTCTGTGTTTGTGTAATAAATCCCCGTTCGATACTGAGACCCTATATCAGGCCCTTGACGATTTAAAACTGTTGGATCAATAATCTTCCAAAACCTTTCCAACAAAGCTTCAAGAGTAATTATCCTTTCATCATATTTTACATAGCAGACCTCTGCATGACCGGTATCCCTCCTACATACGTCCTCATAGGTGGGATTTTTTACATGGCCATTGGCATAACCAACTTCTGTACCTATAACACCTTCAATTCTGGCTAGATAGGCTTCTACTCCCCAAAAACAGCCTCCTGCTAATACAATATCTTTCATTTTTATCACCTCCAATAGTTTTGACCCTTTGCTTATCCTATTTATTCCCTTTTCTTTGAGAATCATTCTTTTGCTTTTTTCAAACTAAAAAAACTGCATCCATGCAGCTTTTTTAGTTTGAAGGCTTATTTAATTCATAATGAATTGAACTTTTAAATCTATTTTAGAATTATTTTTTTGATAAATGGGCTTTTACTTCTTCGACTACAAGCGGAATGACCTTTTGGACATCTCCCACGATTCCTAAATCCGCAACTTCAAAGATAGGCGCTCCTGAGTCATTGTTGATAGCTATAATATACTCAGATTCTTCCATCCCCGCCAAATGCTGTATGGCTCCAGATATACCGCAGGCAATGTATAAATCAGGTCTAACGGTTTTACCGGTCTGTCCTACTTGATGATTTCTATCAATCCAGCCTTCATCAACGGCAGCCCTAGAGGCTGATACTTGTCCTTTAAGTAATTGGGCCAATTCATTTAAGACTGCATAGTTTTCTGGTGTACGAATACCTCTACCTCCTGATATCAATACATTTGCTTCTTCAATATTTGCATTCTGTTTTGTTTCCTCTATAACTTCAACAATCTCAACATTCATATCTTCTTCAGTCAACTCAACTTGAAAGACTTCTATTTTTCCCTCTCTGGAAGAATCCTTTTCTAGTATTTCCATTACCCCGGGCCTAACGGTCGACATTTGAGGTCTATGCTCTGGACAGATAATCGTAGCCATGATATTTCCCCCAAAGGCAGGGCGTGTCATAAGAAGGTTTCTAGTCTCTTCCTCCACATCTAGGGCTGTACAATCAGCTGTTAAACCAGTATAAACCCTAGCCGATACCCTAGGCGCCAAATCTCTACCAATAGCCGTCGCCCCGATCAGAAATATTTCTGGTTTTCTGCTGTTGATTATTTCTGTTAATACCTTGGTATAGGGCTCTGTCATATATATATCTAAAGTCTTGTCATCGGTATACAATACAGTATCTGCCCCATAATGAATCAATGTCTCCAAGTCCTTTGTAATATGATAACCTATGATTACCGCTGTAACTTGTTCCCCAAGTTTATCTGCTATCTCCCTAGCTTTACCTAATAATTCTAAAGAAATTTTTTGAATTTCTCCTTTTCTTTGTTCTATAAATACAAATACGCCCTTATAGTCTACCATACGCATATTTTCCCCTCCTTACCAGTCTATATGATATGCCTTTCCTTTAGCTTGTTTACAATAATCTTTGCTGCCTCTTGGGGTTCGACTTCGTGCTTTTCCCCAGCAGCTTTCACACCCTTCGTAAAGGATTTTTTTACCTTTGTAGGAGAACCCTTTAATCCGATATGATCTTTGTTTACTTCAATATCTTCCAGTGTCCATCTTAGGATTTCCTTTTCCCTATAGGCATCAAAAATTCCACCTACGGACATATATCTCGGTTGATTCATTTCACTCAAGGTGGTTATCAAACAAGGCATGTTTACCCTTATTTTATGATAACCATCTTCAAAAGCCCGCTTTAACAACAATTTATCTCCATCAAGCTCAAGTTCTTCTACATAGCTTACCTGCGGGATTCTTAAATGCTCAGCTATCTGTGGCCCTACCTGTGCCGTATCTCCGTCAATTGCCTGTCTTCCCGCAATGATCAAATCATAATCTAGTTTTTTTATCGCAGCTGCCAAGGTACTTGATGTGGCCCATGTATCTGCACCGGCAAATGCTCTGTCACTTAGCAATATGGCTTCATCGGCTCCCATGGCTAAGGCTTCTCTTAAAGCTTTTTCAGCCTGTGCGGGCCCCATGGTTAACACTGTAACCTTGGCACCGATTTTATCCTTGATCACCAAAGCAGCCTCTAATCCACTTTTATCATCGGGATTGATAATACTTGGCACCCCATCTCGAATCAAAGTTCCTGTGTTTGGATCCAATCGTACCTCCGTTGTATCTGGTACTTGTTTAATGCAAACAACGATATTCATAGTCAAAGCCCCCTTTATTTTAACAGTGCACTTGATATTACCATTTTTTGAACTTCAGAGGTACCTTCATAAATCTCTGTTATTTTGGCATCTCTCATCATTCTTTCAACAGGATATTCCCTGGTATAACCATATCCACCGTGCAATTGTACAGCTTTTGTTGTAACCTCCATAGCTATCTCTGAAGCATATAGTTTTGCCATAGCAGCAAAAGTCCCATAACTTTCTTTGTTATCCTTAGCCTTAGCAGCTCTGTATACGAGTAAGCGTGCTGCATCAGTCTTAGTTTGCATATCAGCCAATTCAAATTGGATATTTTGGAATTTGGAAATAGGTCTTCCAAATTGTTTTCTTTCTTGTACATATTTTACTGTTTCATCAATGGCTCCCTGAGCTATACCTAGGGCTTGGGCTGCTATTCCTATCCGACCGCCATCTAAGGTTTTCATAGCAATTTTAAAACCCTCTCCTACTCTTCCCAACAAATTATCCTTAGGTACTCTGCAATTTTGAAAAATGAGCTCACAAGTAGATGAACCCCTTATTCCCATCTTTTCTTCCTTTTTTCCTATAGAAAAACCTTCAAAATCTTTTTCAACAATAAATGCAGAAATACCTTTTATACCTTTACTCTTATCTGTCATGGCCATAATGATATAAAAATCAGCATATCCAGCGTTGGTAATAAATATCTTTGTTCCATTTAAAATGTAATCATCACCATCTAGAATGGCTTTGGTTTGTTGTCCTGCAGCATCGGTTCCGGCATTGGGCTCTGTAAGCCCAAAGGCCCCTAGTTTTTTACCCTTAGCCAAGGGGATTAGATATTTATCTTTTTGCACTTGTGTTCCGTATTCAAATATTGGCCAAGCACACAGAGAAGTGTGGGCAGATACAATAACACCTGTAGTTGCGCATACCTTAGATAATTCTTCAACTGCCATCGCATAGGCTAAGTTGTCAGCTCCTGCACCCCCATACTCTTTTGGAATTGGAATTCCTAAAAATCCATATCTTCCTAGTTTTTCCACAGTTTCAACAGGAAACCGTTCCTCTTCATCCACCTCTTTTGCCAGAGGCTTCACTTCATTTTCAGAAAAATCTCTATACATTTCCTGAAGCATCACATATTCCTTTGACAGTGTAAAATCCATTTTCCTTCCCCCTTGTCCACTTGTCATCCTAAAACTTTCAATCGCTAATTTTTGTTATTTTATTAACGAAATAGATTTAAAAAATTATCTCCCTATGGATCCTATTTGGGAGGCATAACCGTTGCAGTACCTTTAAGTATAACTTCTTCATTTTGATTATAGCATGTCGTATTCAATATCACTTTATTTTTTTCTTCTATGATTTCAATAACCTCTGCCACAGCTTTTATAGTATCTCCAAATCTCACTGGTTTTGTAAATTTCAGCTCTTGCCCTAAATAAATCGTTCCTGGCCCAGGCAACTGCACACCCAGTACTGCGGAAATGAGTCCTGCAGTCAACATGCCATGAGCAATTCTGCCTTTGAACATCGTATCTTTAGATGCCTCTTCATTGATATGAGCAGGATTAATGTCTCCAGTAATACCTGCATACAAATACACATCTGTCTCCGTAATGGTTTTCTGAAACTCAGCTTTGTCCCCAACCTTAATTTCATTAATTTTCTTTCCCTTTAGCATGCAAAGATCTCCTCCTATCCTCATTAGAGACCATCGCCATACTGACGATGGTCTTATAACAACCTACTTATACTAACTATACTTCTTTTAAAAATAAATATCCACACTTAGCTTTTTAGAGATTATAAAACAACGCCACCGTCAACACTTAGCACTGCACCGGTTATGAATCTTGCTTCATCGGAAGCTAAAAACGCATAAGCATTGGCAATGTCCTCAGGATATCCTAAAGTCTTTAATGGAGATTTATCCTTCATCATATCCAGAACTTTCTCAGGCATCTTTTCAGTCATTGGAGTTAATATAAATCCTGGAGCAACAGCTGCTACTCTTATCCCTTTGCTGCCAAGCTCCTTTGCCCACGACTTGGTCATCCCAATAACGCCCCACTTGGTTGCTGCATAGTTGGTCTGACCAAAGTTGCCGTATACCCCTACAACTGATGAGGCATTCAGTATCACACCGAAGCCTTGTGCTGTCATTACCTTAGCTGCCGCTTGACCACAATTGTATACACCTTTCAAGTTCACATCAATAACCTTATCCCATTGCTCTTCAGTCATATTTACAAGCTTTGCATCAGCAGTAATCCCCGCATTGTTTACCAATATATCTATTTTCCCAAATTGGTCGAGACACTTACCCATCAAATTATCAACTTGCTCTCGATTGGTAACATCTACAACAAATCCTATAGCCTCTCCACCATTCCTTTTAATGGCACTAACCCTTTCTTCAACTTCACTACTATTGACATCAGCTACCACAACCTTTGCTCCTTCTGAAGCAAACTTCTCAGCTGTAGCAGCTCCAATGCCCCTACCTCCTCCTGTAACAATAGCTACTTTCTCCTTTAATCTCATCCTTTCGTCCTCCTTACTATATTATATTTTTATTTTATACCTTTTTATAGTAGGCTGCAAACTGTCTTGCATGTTCATCAACCATCTTTTCTATAGGAATATCTGTAAAGGTGTTGTCTGTAAGAACATATATTGTAAAAGCACCCAAAATGCTATTGATAAGGGTAACCGCCATAAGGTCTGGATTTCCTTGTATCTTGCCTTGGTCTTTTAAATCATTAAAATATGCTGCTAATACCTTTTTAAATTCTCGGGATAATTTTAATTTAACAAATTGTACTTCTCCGTCAGCTAATTTCATCTGTACCTTATATAATTTCGTATTTGCAAAATATAACTCTAGCAGTTGACGACACAACATTCGAATGTTCTCTTCAAAATCCTTTCCTTCCAGATTTTTTATGACCTCATCGATGTGAATTTCCTCAACATAGTTTTGTGTAGTTTCTTGAAATAAATTTTCTTTAGTTTTGAAATGTCTGAATATGGTTACTTCATTTACACCTGCTTCGCTGGCTATTTGACTAGTAGTTGTAGAATAATACCCCTGCTCAGAAAATAGCTTGAGAGCCACATTCATTATCTTCACCCGTGTTGTATTTTTTTTACTCATGATAATCTCCCACTTCATATATTCTCTTTTCGTTTTTACCTATATTTATCTAGATAACCGATAGTCTATTGTCAATGCTTAGAAACCCATTGATAAGTGATAAAAATTCATTGGGTTTTTCATACATAGAAGCGTGACCACAATTTTTTATTATCATAAATCTTGAGTTTTTTATTTCTTTATGAATAAATTCCTGTTCAAATAAGGGTGTAACAAAATCATAATCTGTACCTACAATAAGGGTATCTCCTTGAATATCTTTCAGCTTGTCTCTAATATCATATTCCTCTGAACTGAGAATAAGTCGTATCATTGCATCTAAAAATTCATTGCTAAATGCTTGTGATAGCAGTGCTTTTCGCTTCGCCATCCATTCATAATTTTCAGTATAAAATAAGGGTGAATAGATATAGGGTATCGCAACATGATAAAAACTTTCCGCATCATAAGTCTTTGCTGCATGGATCCATCCCTTCCCGATATCTTTTAACCACGGTGTGGTATAGCTCGTTGTATTGAATAACAAAAGCTTGTTGATATGCTCAGGAAATTTCAAAGAAAATTGTAAGGCTATTTCTCCACCATAGGATATTCCTAGAATGTTTGCCTTCTTAATATTTAAATGATCTAGAAGAGCCTTTAGTACTTCTACCTGTAAATCATGATTATATTCCACTCCTATAAGTTTATCAGAGTTCCCTTGGTCTAAAAAGTCAAATAATATAAGTTTTTTATCCTTCGATAGTTGTTGTGCGAAAAGTTTCCAGCTCAAATGACTCATCATGATACCATTTAACAGTATTAATGGTTCTCCTTCACCATATATTTCATAATATATTTTTTTATCATTAAATAGCATTTCTGCCATACTATCACCTCATATTTAGAATCAGACCTATTTCTTCAGCCTCCCTGTAAAGCTGGGCCCTGAATTTTGGATGAGCAATCTGAATGAGTCTTTCAACACGCTCTCTTATGGTCACCCCCCTCAAACTGGCCACACCAAATTCTGTTACCACATAATCCACATCATTTCTCGATAAGGATACGGCAGCTCCTGGCTTTAGCTGCGATACGATTTTTGAGATTTCAACCTTCTCTCCCGTATTTCTATCTTTAACTGCTGCAGTAGAATATAAGGCTATAAAAGAACGTCCATTTTTAGCTCTTTGCGCTCCTATTGCCGTATCTGCCTGACCACCAGTCCCGCTGAATTGAATAGATCCTAAGGACTCCGAAGCGCATTGTCCTGTAAGATCGATTTCTATTGTTGTATTGATAGATACCTGATTATCATTTTGCCCAATAATATAGGGATCATTAGTCCAGTGTCCATCCATAATCATTATTGATGGATTATTATCTATAAAATCATAGAGTTCTCTCGTACCTAATGCAAAGGCTGCCACTATTTTTCCTTTATTGAAATTCTTATACTTACCTGTTATCACACCAGCCTTTACGAGTTTCATCATACCTGTAGTCATCATTTCTGTGTGAACGCCAAGATCCTTCATATTCATTAAGGAAGCTGCAACAGCATTTGGAATCCCTCCAATTCCCAATTGAATACAATCACCATCCCTTATGAACGCTGCGATATATTCACCAATCTTCAAATCCTTTTCACTGGGTTCTACATCGGGAAGCTCAGGAATATCATAATCAACTTCTACCATATAATCGATATCCTTTACATGAATCTCCACATCTCCAAAGGTTCGGGGAAGCTTAGGGTTTATTTCTAGAATCACCGTTTCAGCTTCTTCTATCATTCTTTTTTCATAGACATTACTTAAGGACAATGATACAAAACCATGCTTATCGGGAGGCGTAGCATTTCCAATATATAGATTGGGTTTAACATAAGCAAGTCTTTTAGTTGCTGCTAAATGGAGATGATTGGGTATAAAGGAGATATTTCCATTTCCATGGGCTTTTCTCATACTTGCTGTATAAAACCAACCATCCATCTTAAAAGAGTTTTTATACTGAGATTCATTAAAATAAGCTGCATCTGTCATAGGAAGACATGTGGTTACGGTAACATCTTCTATATTTTTGGCAATCCTGTGTAAATTTGTGAGTATTTCTCTAGCTTCCGATGGACCTAAACCAGACACTATAATATCTTTAGACTTTATTTTTTTCAGTGCCTCATCTATCGAAATGATCTTTTCATTATAATTCATATTGTCCCCCCTTGCTTAGGTTTCTCTGGCTCGGTTGTTATAACTCTTGCTGCAACAACCGAGCACAGTAAAACCCCTCTAGTTTTTAAGTGCTATTTACCTAGTATTTGATCAATGGATTTAAAACCGATATAAGATTCCCAACCGGAATCTGCACTTGGATTCATTTTTGACAGAGACATCTCCTGGGTTCCTAATCTCTTTCCTTCCGAATAGTCTATTAAGCCGCCAAAGGGATTCTCTATAGGTGCAGATTCGAGGGCATCCATATAGGATTCCCAAGTAAGCTCCCCGTCAACACGTTTTAAACCTTCTACAAAGAAATGGGCTGCAATCCATCCTGTCATGGCATAGGCATTACTGCTCAAATCTTCACTGGATGTACTTTTTATCCAATTTCTATAATCTTCAATAGCTGGTTTTGCCATGTCTACCCATGCATTTCCATAAATATCAAACTTACCAGCAACATCTGCCTTTACAGCCTCTGTCATGCGCTGATCTACATTAACATAAGTTGTGATAGCTGGCTTATTCATTCCCTGTTTCGCCAATTCCTTAGCAATTTGGGGAAAAGTTCCTTGAATGGCTGCAATCATGACCGCATCTACATTTTCATTTTTAAGCTTCGTTACAGCCGCAGAAACATTTTCTGCTCCAGGAGGAACTTGTTGTTCAATGACAGCCACATCTCCTATATTCTCAGCTTCAAGTTTTATCCCCTTTAGCAAGTCCTTTCCAGCATCATCATTTGTATAAATAACACCGATTTTTGATGCCTTAAACTCTCCCTTTGCCCATGCTGTCATAATGCGCCCTTCCATTGGATATACTGGCTGCACAGGATATACAACACGATCCTTCCCTGAGGCATTTTCATTGTATAAAATACCTGTTCCAGTTGCAAAATAAACCGCTGGAATACCTGCTTCTTTAATGTCATTTAGTGTAGCACCTACAATAGGAGTACCAAAATGTCCCACCAAAGCAAATACTTTTTCATCATTTATTAATCTTTCTAATGCTGCTTTTCCTTTTTCAGGATTAAACTCATCATCTTGATGTACATATTGAATGTTTCTGCCATTGATCCCGCCACTTTCATTAACCATCTTAAAGTAGGCCTCTATCCCTGCTTTGAAAGGTACACCTACAGGAGCCAGTGGTCCTGATGTTGCAATACTGTTACCCACTTTGATTGTGTTTTCTGTCACCCCTTGAGCAGTTTCCACGCTACTGCCACAACCTGTCAAAAATACTGATAGGACCAATAATCCAGTTAATATGCTTGCTACCTTTTTTTTCATTTTTTTCCCTCCTAAACATTTTTTATAAAAACCATGTATAACACTGTTATACATAAAATCCCTTTACTGCCCGCCTAAATAGGCTTCAATTAATCTTTTATCCTTTGTTAATTCACTTGCCTTACCTTCCATATTGATTTCCCCTACTTCTAGTACATAGGCATAGTCAGCAATTTTAAGGGTCTGTAGAGCATTTTGCTCTATTATAAGAACCGTTGTTCCTTCTTTGTTAATCTCTTTTACAATTTCAAATATATCTTTTACAATAAGGGGGGCTAATCCTAGAGAAGGTTCATCTAGCAGAAGTATCTTTGGACTGGCCATTACAGCTCTGGCTATGGCCAACATCTGCTGTTCTCCTCCGCTTAAAGTTCCTGCCATTTGGTTTTTTCTTTCCTGAAGTCTTGGAAAATATCTGTAGGCTCTCTGGAAATTATTCTTTATTGCTTTTTTGTCTTTTATGGTAAAGGCACCTATTCTTAAATTTTCCTCTACGGTCAGATCCGGAAAAACCTGCCTTCCCTCAGGAGATTGTATCACTCCCATAGCTGTAATTTTTTCTGCGGGCCTATGGGTAATTTCCTGATCGAATAGCCTAATGCTTCCACCCTTTATTTCCACAATACCTGAGATAGCTTTTAGCGTAGTCGTCTTTCCTGCTCCATTGGCACCTAATAATGCCACAATTTGTCCTTGCGGAACCTTAATATGGATGCCTTTGAGAGCTCTGATATTGCCATAGGAAACTTCCAAATTTTCAATATCTAATGCTATCTGTGTCATATTACTCATCCTTTCCCAGATACGCTTCCTGGACTTCTTTACTGGATTGAATTTCTTTGGGCGTACCCTCTGCTAACTTTTTTCCAAAATTAATTGCACAAATCCGATCACATATGTTCATGACCAATCGCATATCATGCTCTACTAATAGGATGGTACATTTGTATTTATCTCTTATTAATTGGATAAGCTCGGCTAGCTTTCTTGTTTCTGTATCATTTAGTCCAGCTGCAGGTTCATCTAATATTATCAATTTGGGATGGCTCATTAGAGTTCTTCCTAACTCTATCTTTTTGAGAACACCATAGGGCTGACCGCTAACAAGTTCATCCTTCCTATTTAAAATTTCTAAAAAATCTAAGATTCCAAGTGCTTTTTCCTTTAATTTATTTTCCTCCTGCACCGCTTTTTTCAACCGAAAGGCATGGGATAGAATCCCTGTTTTAAAAGCTATATGGGCACCTACTAGTAAATTATCCAATAAACTGAGTTCTTGAATAAGCTCAACATTTTGAAAAGTTCGCACAAGCCCTAGTTTTATAATGTCATGGGTTTTTTCACCTACTAAATTTATTGAATTTCCATCTTTCTGAACAAAAATAACGCTTCCACTGTTGGGCCGATAGAACTGTGTAATACAATTAAACACAGTAGTTTTTCCTGCTCCATTGGGTCCAATCAATCCATATATTTCTCCTTCATAGATGGAAAAAGTAAGATTGTCTACTGCTTTTAGACCTCCAAAGGCTATTGACAAGTTTTCAACCCTTAAAATCTGTTTTTTATCCATTTTGCCTCACCCCCTCTTTAGCTAGTTTTCAAAAGCCTTCTTAGGCTGCTTTTTTTTATGGAAATATCTTTTTATATCATTGCCAAAATATATCAATCCACTTGGATAGAATAATACCACCACAATGATTAATACGCCTGTAAATATGAAGGATAAGCCGTCAATGTTGCCGATTATGGGTAAGCGCTTTAATATAAGCTCTGGAATTCCGAAGACGATAAAAGATCCAACAATGGGCCCACTAATGGTCCGCATGCCGCCTATAACAATAACGGCTAGAATCTGCAGAGACAAAGTTAGACTCCATGTCGAAGGATATGCAAAGCGAATAAAGTGGACATAGAGTACACCTCCAAGCCCTGCGTATAACGTAGCTACTGCAAAGGCTATAACCTTATATTTCAAAAGGTTTATCCCCATAGCTTGTGCTGCTGCTTCGCTGCCTCGCATCGTAAGTAAAGCTCTTCCTGTAGCCGAGTGTATAAAATTATACGTTAAAATCATAACTGCCACCAATA
>JBFNEZ010000086.1:0-14579 GCA_040797825.1 Thermotaleaceae bacterium
TGCATCTAATGCTATCAACCCTGAAAAATGATAAAATACCAGCAAATCATCATTGACATATACCCTTTGATCTCTAAGAGAAATATCTAATCCTTCAATGTTCCATATGGCTACATTGACCCCCTTGTTTTTTACAATATGAACCTTTTCAAACAGCTCTAGCCATCGTTCTACATATCGCTGGTCTCCATAGAGTTTTTTAACAGGATCTGCCTTAGAGGGGCATGCCTCTAAGCATTTGTTACGCCACCATCCAACAGCTTTTCTAGCCTCTTTACTATTCCTACAGCCTACAAAACCCGTATTAAATCTTCCAGAAGTATGGTAGGTATGCTGAAATCTTTTTGAATTATTGTGATCCACAAGATAAAGCTCTGCTTCAGGAGCTTCATCGAAAATAACATCAGGAGCAGCAAAAAAAACAAGATCGGCGTCTAAATGGGCATAATACTCGGCATCTCTATAATACTCCATTACATAATCTAGGGTTATGGGTTTTAATGTCCAGCAAAATTCCAAGTTCGAGCGGTTTCTCCTGGCTTTCTCAAGCTGATCACTGTATATATCTTCTATATATAATGGCTCTACGCTATTAAGCTGAAGTTCTTTTAAAATTTTATAGCTTTCTTCATCGGCGCACATAGAAAACAGCATAAAATCCTTACAATGATATTTTAAGGTTTCATACATCACTAGGAATTTGTATATATACTCACCAGACAATACTGTAGTAAAATGAAATTTACTCATTTTAACCCCTCGCTTATCTTTATATATCATAGTATTCAGCATCTTTATAAAATCTTTGTTCTATGTTAAAACCTTGAAATAGAGGATCTATTCTCTCAATATCCTCTATTACTTTTTTAAGCACCTGTATATAAGGAAAATATAATATTTTAATAGGATTCTTCTTTCCTCCGACCAAGGCGACTTTATTTTTTTCAACAATCCTCAAACCAGAGAAATGATAACAGATCAGCTTGTGATTATTGATATATATTTTTTCTTTGACTTGATGGATCCCATATTTAGATTCATTCCAGGATGCAATATTTACACCTGGTGTGTCGATTGAACCGATGTTTCTAAAAATCTGGGGTATATAATCCAGATATTTCTGGTCTCCAAATCTCCCCGCTTCTACCCTATCGTAGCACCATTCAAGACACCTATCCTGCCACCAGTTTAAGGCTTTCTGAGCATTTCTAACATTTCTAAATACAATAAACCCAGAATTATATCTACCGCAATATTCCTCTACATTTATATATTCCAAAGAATAGTCATGCTCTGAAAGCATCACATCATAGCATAAATCCTTTTCAAATATTTCCGTTGGATCATTAAAAAAGCATATATCTGCATCTACATAGGCAACACAGCTACCTGACGAACTTTCTTTTAAGGCATATTCAATCAAAAACGGTTTTAGTGTCCAACAATATTCATTTAATTCCCTTTCCTGCCTGATAGATATCAGTCGTTCTTTATTGAAAGCTTCTACCCTTAGTACACTCGCATGCTCAAGATTCATTTTTTTGCATATTTCATAAGATTCTTCATCTACACACAGTATATATAGTTTGAAATATTCAGTGTTATAAAGTAGAGATCTATATAATACCATCCCCTGATATACCCTATATTTGCTTAAAATAGTACAATAAATGGTTTTCATCTATATCCTCCTTATCTTTATTCTATGACATAATCATCAACTGTTTATCCCAAGGGATAGTTCAGACCTCCGTCCCTTTTTTAGTATATACTATGTATGGACATCCCATAAGGTTATATAAATTGACTGCCTACAAAGGATTTTTCTGATTATGGAATTATTTGTTTCATTTAAGAAGGAATATGTCAAATCATGTAGAAACTAATATTTTAGTCCTTCAAGATCAACCCTATGCCAAAGGCAAACCTATCGAAAGCTAGGGACGCAAAGCCATGGATCTAAGGAATCTGTATTCTATGATCGCCTGGCCACCAATGTTGTTCTGATACAGCATGTATATAAGCAGAGCCTCTGCTATTTTATCTTTACATGAAAGGATACTTCCATGAGTCATACATATGTTGAAGATTTAAATTTTAGTAGTATATTGGTAAGAGATAAAGCCCAGGATATTTACCTAGCCACATCAAAAGCAAATCCAGAGGAGACTGTCTTGGTGAATATCTTGAGAGATAAGGGATTTTTATCTTCAAATTCTAAAAAGAATCTTAGAAAATCCCTGCAAAATCTATTACATCTTGAAGAAACCAATGAAGGCCTTGTTCTAATTACCAAGTCAGCCAAGGGTATTCCTCTATCTCAATATCTCCATCAAGATACCATTGATATAGACACACAAATTTATATGCTCTTTCAATATTTAAAAGGAATTTCCAGATATACCTCCCTCAGCAACAATTTGGTTCACGGTCTGATAGATGAACTGCAGGTTTTTGTCAACAAAGGTCTTTTGGAATTCTCAGAACTGATTCTTAGCACACCTGCCCTACAGTCAACAATAGATTTTAAATCTATTGTTGAAAAGGTAACTGCTCTATCAAAAAGAATTTTCTCTTATGATACTTTGGACAGCCATCTAAAAACCCCTTTTGTTCGTAAAATCATACAATTTATCGATGATTTAGAAAAGGGATTACTACCACTCAATAGCTTAGCAGATCTTTTTCACGCCTATAAAGATATCTATTTTAGCAGAAGACCTTCAAGAACAAGAAATTCTTCCAGGAGCTCAATAGCTAGAAGTGGTCCTATTAACGAAGGTTCCCATGGACTCATCTCTAAAATAGTTCTTGGATTCCTTTTAGTTGGCATTGGAATCTATGGTTCAATCCAGCTTCACGTCCCTCAAAGATTTTCTGGTCTGCTTATACAAGCACCTGTGGCAAACTTCGAAAAAATTGATACAGATAATGGGTGGGAGTTCGTAAACAATAGTACCCTTCACGGTAAAAATAATAGCCTTCGGGCATCCATATGGGAAATCTATAAGAGTGATAAGCTTATTGAAGAGAGAAAGACTGAGAATCTTACTTTGGATAAGATTGAACCTGGAAATTATAAGGTTAGGCTGACTGTAGAAGATGCGTATAATAAAACAAGTCTGCCCTTTGAGCGAGAGTTTACCATGGACGTATATGAGACAGTTGTCCCAATGGATACAGTCCTTCCTATTGATTATGATACTCTGGATGATTACGACATTGTCTATACAGACACTTCTTCCACCTTTATTGATGAGGATATTTTTAGAACAGGTACCTATGCTATACGTCTTGAAAAAACTAAAAGCACAGACCATCAAAGTATCGTCTTAAGTGATTTGTCTTTAGACAAAAACACCACCCTTTCTATGTGGTTGATGTCCAATAGCCCTCAACCTATTAACTTTCAAATTCAAGGCTATACATCTGGCAAATTGAGTTATAATCAAAAATTTTCCTTCAATACAAGCAATACTTGGTCACTTTTTACCACCAGTGACAATCTAGGAAATCCTGAGTACATCAATATACAATTTTTCAATCATAACGAAAATCTTTGGATCGATGATATTGTCCTGGATTCCTATAAATAGATAAAAACCGATGCACATCGGTTTTTATTCTTTAAATAGATTATGTTCTTTTATATAGTAAAAAACTTCATCGGGAACTAAGTATCGAATACTTTTATTTTGCTCCAACAAGGTTCTAACAATGGTAGAGCTGTTATCATTGCGGATCGTTTCTGTAACCTTTATAAAGCTACTTTTATAATTCTTCAATATCAAATTTTCTTCTATAATACTCTCTATTTCATCTCCATTTCTAGTAATAATCATAAATTTAAACTGTTCTATTAGTTTCCTCGCTTGGTGCCATTCATGGATCTGTTTTAAATTGTCACTACCCATAATAAATGAAATGGTATACTCAGGGTATTGAGATTGAATTATACTTAGGGAATCCATCGTATTTAACAGAACCGGGGATGCCGTTTCAACTTCGGAAACCTGGAATTTACTATTGGTTTTAAATAATTCTTTTAACATTGCTACCCGATGGTGAGCAGGCAATAACCCGTGTTTATGATAACAATCGCTCACAGGAAGAAATAAAACCTTTTCTATGCTTTGATATTCATTGCAAATTTGTTCCGCTAGGGCCAGGTGGGCATTGGTAATAGGACTAAAAGCACCACCAAACACTGCAATGATCTTCTTCAATAAATTCACCCCACTTTATGGAAAGAGGCAATTTACCTCTTAACCAAAAGTTTACAGAAACTTGTTCCTTTTGTCAAAGCATTTCTTTAATCTTCATAGAATTCCACCTTATTCATAGTACTTTTTTTAATGTTTCCATAGTATCCTCGAAGAATTCGCTATTTCATAGAACATACAAAGGCCTCTCACGACTGAGAGGCCTTTGCTTTTATATTTCTTTCTAATGGCCTACTGCGCCGCCCAGATAGGCTTCACAAACCTCTGGTCTGCTTGCCAGTTCCTTGGCGTCACCAGAGAGTACAATTCGTCCAGTCTCTAGTACATAGGCCTGATGCGCAATAGACAATGCCATATGGGCATTTTGCTCAACTAAAAGAATCGTTGTTCCTTCTTGATTTAATTCTGTAATGGTAGAAAAAATTTGCTGTACCAACAAAGGCGCCAATCCCATAGAGGGTTCATCTAATAACAACAGTTTCGGTCTAGACATCAAGGCTCTTCCCATGGCTAACATTTGCTGCTCGCCACCACTCAATGTGCCTGCATGCTGTTTTATTCTCTCTTTCAATCTCGGAAACTTATCAAAAACACGCTCCATATCTTTCTTAATGCCCTCTTTATCTCTTCTTAGATAGGCGCCTAACTCAAGATTCTCCAATACGGTCATATTGGCAAATACCCTTCGCCCCTCTGGCACTTGGGATATTCCCATAGCCATGATGTTTTGAGCCGCGATGTCTTGAATCTCTTTATCTTTAAAGGCTATTTTTCCACTTTTTGCCTTATTCAGGCCTGATATGGTTCTTAAAATCGTTGTTTTTCCTGCACCATTGGCTCCAATTAAGGTAACAATTTGACCTTCCTCGACTTCAAGAGAGATTCCTTTTATGGCATGGATTCCTCCATAAAATACATTTATATCTTCAACCTTTAACATTATGCAGGAACCTCCTCTCCTAAATAAGCCTCAATAACCTTTGGATTTGCCTTAATCTCCTGAGGTGTTCCATGGGCAATGATCTTTCCATAATCTAATACATAGATGCGTTCACAAACATTCATGACCAAAGCCATATCATGTTCGATAAGCAGAATTGTCAAATCAAAATATTCTCGTATCCACTGAATGAGTCCCAATAGTTCATGGGTTTCCTGAGGATTCATTCCTGCTGCTGGTTCATCCAGTAAAAGTAATTTTGGTTTTGTTGCCAAGGCTCTGGCAATTTCCAATCGCCGCTGCTCCCCATAGGGAAGGTTCTTTGCATACTCTTTACTCTTATGCTCCAAATTAAAAATCTTTAAAAGTTCTGTAGCTTTCTCTGTGATTTCTTTTTCCTCTTGCTTGCATTTCTTTGTTTGAAGAATACTGTCTAGTACCCCATACTTTACATTTTGGTGATAGGCAATCTTCACATTATCAATAACAGGCAGATCTTTAAAAAGTCGAATATTTTGGAAGGTTCTTGCGATCCCCTTCTGTGTTATCTCGTAGGGATATTGACCTACAATACTTTTATCTAAAAAATTGATTTCGCCGGAAGTAGGCTGATAAACACCGGTTAACATATTAAAAGCTGTGGTTTTACCGGCCCCATTGGGACCAATCAATCCGATTAATTCGCCCTTATTTAAATAGACTTCAAAATTACCAACAGCCGTTAAGCCTCCAAAAGTTTTTACCAATTGTTTTGTTTCAAGAATCGGCATGCTGTACACCTCAATTCTTCGAGAATTTAAACTTCAATTTAGACTTTGATAACAGGTCCAGTGAAAACTCTTTTGTTCCTAATAAGCCTTGGGGTCTGAAAAGCATGATACCAATCAGCATCAATGCATATATAACCATTCTGAGTTCATTGAATCGACGCAGTGCTTCTGCCACAAAGGTTAAGAAGATGGCTGCAGAAATGGAGCCTGTAATACTTCCTAATCCTCCCAATACAACCATGAGCAGAATTTCTACAGAAAAAGTCATGCTAAAGGTTGCTGGATGCAATAATCTGATTAAATGCCCCAAAACAGCGCCTCCCATTCCAGCAAAAAAAGCTCCAAAGGTAAAGGCCATTACTTTGTATTTTGTAGTATTGATTCCCATCGTTTCCGCTGCGATTTCATCCTCACGAATAGAGATGCAAGCACGGCCATGGGAAGAATTCATAAAGTGTACAATAAACAACACCGTTAGAATGGCTAGCATATAAGCCCAAAGAAAATTTGTATATCCTGGAATTCCCCACATACCAGCAGCAGCTCCAACATATTTCCAGTTCAAAAACATTACCCTGATAATCTCACCAAATCCCAACGTTGCAATAGCTAAGTAATCTCCTTTCAATCGCAGCGTAGGAAGTCCGATAAGAAAACCAGCTAAGGCTGCAATTCCTCCACCTATTAGTAGAGACAATGTAAAAAGAATCGGTGCTGGCAAAGGCAGCTGTAATCGGGTGGTAATAATGGCTGAAAAATAACCACCTACGGCAGCAAAGCCTGCATGACCTAATGAAAACTGTCCAGTAATCCCATTAATTAGATTTAGACTGGTAGCCATAATGATATAGATGCTCATCATCGTTAATACTTGTGCATAATAAGCATTAAGTCCACCATTCCAAATAAACATTTGTATGATAATTCCAAAAGCTACTGCTCCAACAATAACAAGTAATTTTCTCTTGTCCATAGCGATCACCTACACCTTCTCTCTCACATTTTTCCCTAAGATGCCTGTTGGCTTTACGATCAATATCAATATTAGAATCGCAAAGGCTACTGCATCACGGTAGGTAGAAAAACCAATGGCACTCACTCCTGCTTCTGCAACTCCTAGAATCAATCCACCCATCATCGCTCCTGGAATAATACCGATTCCACCCAATACGGCAGCAACAAAGGCCTTTAATCCTGGCAGCGCTCCCATCAAAGGATTTACAACACCATAATACTGCCCTACCAAAACACCGCCTGCCGCTGCTAATGCTGAACCAATAGCAAAGGTGAAGGATATGGTGTTATCCACATTGATCCCCATTAACATGGCTGCATCTCTATCCAGCGAAACAGCTCTCATAGCCTTGCCCATTTTTGTTTTTTGAACAACAAAATGAAGGATAATCATAAGTGCAACTGCAGTTCCTAATATCAATACTTGGCCATTGCTCACCTTTACACCTAGAAAACTCCAGTTAACCTGAGCCATCTTAGGAAAAGCCTTTGGCTGAGCTCCGATGCGGTAAATAGTAAAGTTTTGGTAAAACATGGACAATCCAACGGCTGTCATCAAAGCTGCAACCCGGGGTGCATTTCTTAAGGGTTTATAGGCAATACGCTCCATCACCACACCTAAAACAGCACAAACCGCCATTGCTGCAACCAAAGCAGCAAAGAAAGGTAATTTAAAGATTGTAATGGCATAGTACCCTGTTAAGGCGCCCAGCATATACACATCCCCATGGGCGAAGTTAATTAATTTTACAATTCCATAAACCATGGTATATCCCAGGGCTACCAGTGCATAAACACTGCCTAAGGAAATACCGTTAATCAGCTGTTGTAAGATGATTTCTGCCACGGTCCCACTCCTTTTCTCAGACTATTTCTGCAACAATTCCCGACAGATTTTGAAAGAATTCTGTCCTATGAAAGGAAAGAGGGGTAGGTCAGTACCCCTCTTCATCTACCTTCCATTCCTTTGATTTATTCTTTTTATGGATTTACTGTTGAGTAGTAAGTTTGTTTTTGATCTTCAATTTTGATTACAACAGCACTCTTTACAGGGTCTCTCTTCTCATTTAACTTGATTTTACCTGTTACAGCGTCCATTTCAATGCCTGTTAATTTTTCTTTAATAGCAGTTGGTTCGGCGCTTCCAGCATCTTCCATAGCTTTGAATACCATGAAAGCCGCATCATAAGCTAAAGCTGCAATTGCATCTGGAACTGCCTTATATTTCGCCTCATAAGCCGCTAAGAAGGCTTTTGATTTTTCTGTTTCTACGTCTGGGGAATAGTGGTTACTGAAAAAATGTCCATTCGCTGCATCTCCAGCTAATTCAAATAATGCAGGAGAATCCCACCCGTCACCACCTAAGAATTTAACTTCTTCAGGGAAACCAACGTTATTTTTTGCCTGACTTAAAATCAAACCAACTGTATCATAGTAAGAAGGTACGAATACAACATCTGGCTTAGCATTTTTTACAGTTGTTAAGATTGTATTAAAGTCAGTATCTCCACTTACAAAGGATACTTCAGATACAATTTTCCCACCGCTCTTTGTAAATACATCCTTAAACACATTTCCTAATCCAATGGAGTAGTCACTATTAGCATCAGTCATGATTGCAGCAGTTTTTGCTTTCATTTCATTGGTAGCAAAGTTTGCCATAACCTGTCCTTGGAATGGGTCAATAAATGCTGCTCTGAAGATATAGTCTCCTACTTCTGTAACCGCAGGGTTTGTAGAAGATCCAGATACCATTGGTATTTTAGAGTCTTGAGCGATTGGTGCAGCTGCTAAGGAGTTAGAACTTGCGACCTCACCCAATACTGCAACAACTTTATCCTGCTGGATTAGCTTTTGAATAGCCGTGGCAGCATCTGCTTGTGTACTTTTCGTATCTTCAAGAACGAACTGTACTTGTCTTCCTAAAATACCACCTTTGCTGTTAATTTCTTCAACAGCTAAATCAATACCTTTTTTAGATGAATCCCCAAAGGTTGCAATTGCACCAGTCATTGGAAAAATACCACCAATCTTAATAGGACCTTCTGCCGGCGCCTCTCCTCCAGCTGGAGCACTAGGTTCTGTTGGTTTAGGACCACAAGCACTAAATAGCAAACTAGCAATCAAAAGCACTGAAATCAGCAATATTGATTTTCTTTTCACACTTCATTCCCCCCATATTTTTTTATATCTTAACATTCACTCATTTGAATGAACGTTAATGAACAATTGTAATATCCATACAATTTAAATTTCTTTCGAAATTATATTTTTTCTCTCCACCTCCTAAAAAAAAATAATCATTACAAATTTTGTTGAGTGTGATTCAGCGATATCTTTAATATAAAGTTAATTATAGGACTCAGATCCCAATCTGTCAACAATTATTCATCTAATTTTCTGAAAAGTGAGACTTTGCGCATTATTTTGCAAACGATACCATTATGCATTTGATAAGGATTTTAATTGCTAAAAATTTTTTTTACTCCCCTATTTTTATAATTTTATTTTTTCAAAAAAGAATCTTTGTAGTGTTTTTCCTTCATTTTCATAGAAAATATTTCCTTTTTTTAAACCTCATTAACTTCTATACACCCTTCACTATATTCATAAATTCATCTATGCATTAGCCATGTTTTGTACCCATACAAAGTTATCTAAAGGAAGATTCTTAGTATACTATTTTTCTGATTTGACAATTTTTCCTCACTGGATTATTGTATAAATAGAGTATTTGTCCTTGGTTATTTTGGATCATTATATATCATAAGGGGGCCTCTCAATGAATCGTATCATTGTTGCTTGTCGCACCATTGCTGACGAATTAGATATGGCTATGGCTGAAACTGGATGTACCTATCCTGTACGCTGGATAGATTCTGGACTACATCTCTACCCAGATTCTTTAAAAAATCGTTTACAAGAAGAGCTCAATCAGATTTCTAAAGTAGATCAAGTTCTAATGGCCTTTGGATTTTGTGGAAATGCACTTTTAGGGATCAAATCACCATCCTATTCCCTCATTCTTCCTCGTGTAGATGACTGTATTACCCTCCTCCTAGGCTCATTAGAAAATCGTAAAAGAATATCTCAAGAAATGGGAACCTACTTTCTTACAAAGGGTTGGTTAGCCTATGAAAAAAATATTTGGGTAGAATATCAAGAAACGGTCAACCGTCATGGAAAGACAAAGGCCGATAGAGTTTATAAAATAATGCTTCAACATTATAAAAGACTGGGCATTATTGAAACAGGAGCCTATGATCTAGATGAGTTCTTAGAAAAAGGAAAACTTATTGCCCAGGAATTAAATCTAATTCCTCAAATCCTACCCGGAACCCTTTCTTATCTAAAACAGCTATTAACAGGTCCTTGGGATGATGGATTTATAGAGATCCTTCCTGGAGAAACCATCGGCCTAGAACATCTTTCTATTCCCGATTCAAAATCAGCCGTAACGACCCTTCCCTGTGGTATAGGACAAAACAATAATTGTTTATAAAGCAAATAAAGGAGCCTCTTATAAGAGGCTCCTTTATTTGCTTTATTCTTATTTGAAATACATGGCCTTTGCAAAAATAGAAGAAAAATCTGGGTATGAAGCCAGTTCAACAAATTCTACAGAATCGGCAATATCCTTTGCACGCTTGTATTCACTCACAGAAAGCAGTGCCAACTTCGCGCCTGTCCCTGCTGCATTCCCTATCATTTTAATCTTGCCCTCAAGCTCCTTTGGAATCAATCCAATCACGCATGCACTATGGGGATTCAAATAGTTTCCAAAGGCACCAGCAAGCAATACTTCTCCTACATCCTCTACACCCACACCATACTTTTCCATTAATATATGAATACCCGCTGCCATTGCACCCTTTGCCAGCTGAAGCTCACGAATATCCTTCTGAGTTACCATAATTGCCCTACCATGGGCAGTATCTTCTTCTTTCACCAATAGGAAAGCGTTTTTTCCATTGACTTGAATAATACAATGCTTAAAGAATGCTGCTTCTGGATTCGTTATTTTATCAGGAGCTACAATTTTACCAGTCTTATCAATTATACCCAAGGTGATTAACCCAGCTACCACATCTAGTAAGCCCGAGCCGCAAAGCCCTTGGGGTTTCCCTTCTCCAATTACAGAGTATTCCAGCTTCTCTCCAAAAAAAACATGATCGATAGCACCTAATGCTCCACGCATGCCGCTGCTTATTTGAGCGCCTTCAAAGGCTGGTCCTGCTGCCGCAGAGCAGGCAAACAATCCTTCTTTAGATCCTAGGGCAATTTCTCCATTGGTGCCGATATCCACTATTAGTTTTATCTCTTCACTTTTGTCCATCTCCGCAGCTAAAAGCACACCCACGGTATCCGCTCCTACAAAACCTGCTATATTTGGTAATACTAAAATTCTGCCAGCAGGATTGATACGAATAGGAATATCCGATGTGTTAAGTACGATAGGATCGCTGATAACTGGTATATAGGGAGCTTTAGCAATGTAACGGGGACTCAGGCCTAAAAACAAATGATGCATACAGGTGTTTCCTACAATGGTTATTGCATAGATATTTTCATTCTTTGCCCCTGCTCTCTCCACAGCCTCAGCAATTAATTTATTGATTCCCCGAATCACAGTATCATGGAGGATTTCTAATCCATTTTGCTCTTGATTGGCATAATTACTCCGACTAATTACGTCTGCACCAAACTTTGTTTGGGGATTTAGAGTCGAAACCACCCCAATCTCCCTCCCTGAATAAAGATCCAATAAATAGCCAACAATCGTAGTAGTTCCAATGTCAAAGGCCATCCCTAATAAGGTTTGAGATGTATCCTGGGGTTCAATTCCAATTACCTCACCACCATATGTGATGGCAGTAAGTGTGTGTTCTGCTGACCGCATCACTTCAGGCAACTGTCTTAATATAGGAATGGATATATCTAAGCTGGCTGCCTGATCTTCCACAAAAAGACTCTTTTGCAAGCGCTTCCAATCCGATAAATGTTCTCCAAGAGTTGGTTTTGAAATCTCAATATATCTTTTAGACAAATGGGGTTCAATTTGTACTACTCTCTCCTCAGTAACGCTCAATACTTTATGTTGGGAAGGCTGTTTATAAAGCAGCTCTACTTCAATGTCCTCACAAACCTGAGTAAAACAAGCAAGATGAATTCTTTTTTCCAGTTCTTGTTTCTCTAGAAAAGTTTCTTCCAATATGTCCGTTTGTACATTCCCCTCAATAATCCGAACCCTACATTTTCCACATTTCCGAGCTCCCCCACAGGGAAAATCAAAATCAACTCCAGACTCCTTCATGGCTTTCATTAAATTTGTCCCTTGAGGTACCATGATTTTAAAGCCATCTGGTTGAAATACAACCTTATGCCCTTTCAAGATATGTCACGCCCCTTTCTTCCTCTTTTCTATATATAGCATAACATGTATTCCATTAAATTACATCCTACAATCTTTGTAATCCTGTCTTTATTGCAGAATTTATAGCACCCCTTTTCTAAGCTTTCGCATGAAATAGGGTAAAAGGGTACATACTACACATTAGAAATTAACTAGAGAGGATGAAGGATAAGACTTTATTAAAAATAACGTAGACCTAGGTCTACGTTATTTTTATAGTCGTTATCGCTTTTCTGGTAAAATCTCTACCCAGTATCCATCTGGATCTTCTATAAAATAGATTCCCATGGATTCATTTTCAAAACAGATACACCCCATCTCTTTATGAAGGGCATGAGCACCATCAAAATCATCGGTTGTAAAGGCAATATGTATTTCATTATCTCCTAAATCATAGGGTTCTGTTCGATCTCTCAGCCATGTTAACTCCAACTTGTGGGGTGTCGTTTCATCTCCCATAAATACCAATATAAAGCTGCCATCCCCAGCCTCTTTCCTTCTTGTTTCTACCAGTCCCAAGGCTTTCTTATAGAAAGCCAAGCTTTTTTCTAGATCCAACACATTGATATTATTGTGAACAAATGTAAATTTCATTTTCTCTCCTCCTGTATGGTTATTCTACTTACTCGTTCTAGGCTTTTTTAAAGCATCCTAACTATTCACATTTGATACCCTTATATATTTCATTTTAACATAGGCCGGGAAAATATTTCTATCTTTTTTTACCGTCTTTATTAGGAAACTAAAACTATGGCTATTTAGAAGAGAGTACCTCTAACCCTAAGAAATACTCTCTTAAATGAATTCAAAAGAACATACTATTTTATACTAGTCTTACCAATGGTCCTGCAGGCGCCATTAAATCTACCGTCAGTTTATAGGGAATGATAAACTGCGGAATACCAAGGTAATAGGGCGTGTATTTATAAAGTTGAAAATAGATAACAATTCCTTGATCATTTAGAAAAAATGACTGTTCAGGAGCAATCGTTTTAAAATCTGTAATTAATGGAATATTCCTATCCTGTATTTGTTGTTTTATCATTTGATTGATTCTCGAAATATAATCACTGTTGGGTTTGAAAAAATCATTCAACTCGTAAACTTGCCCGGTATCCAGATCTACAGTGAGAGAATCTGCCAGAGTTAACCCATGGGCGGCCTTCTCCCAAATGGCGTAGTTGGTAAAATATATACTTAACAATCCTTTTTTATTTAGCTTTACTTGATATTCTCCCAGTATTTCTACTAAATTTTGATTTTCTTTTTTCTGTTTTTCGATTAAACCGTAGCTTTTTTCCTTAAGCAGTTCATTTATTTTCTGCTCTACCAGCGAATTCTTCAACCCTATAATTTGAGGAAAACTAAGCTTTAAAGGTCCTTGAGAAATCTTTTTTTCTAACACTACAGCACGGCTATCCTCTTGTATTTCCCTCCCCTTCACTCTACTGTGAAGAACAGCTTCATAGCTTTTGTAATGATAGTCTGCCATTCCCTTATGATAATCATAAAGCTGCTGGTAACGGGCAATCCATTGGTTTTGATCCACATTTTCATTGTATCCCTTATCATCCATTTTTAAAACCTCCCATTTTCCATCTCATAAAAAGTTCTTTCTATTAATATATGAGATTGAGAAAAAGCTGGTGTTTATTTATTATGGAATCTAATGGCTTTGTTCTTATCTTGAATATACTGGCGGATTTACAATACCCACTCTAATCAAATAAGCTTTGAATAATCGCCCTTCCTCTATCTGGATAATCGGTAATAATTCCTTCAACTCCGAGCTTTGCAATTCTTTCCAAGTCGTGGTCTTCGTTGACTGTATAAGTATATATCGGGATTTCATTGTCACTGCAGCCCTCTACAATTTCTGGCTGAACACCATAGTGTAGCGGGTGAATTTCATCCGCCTGGATCCGTTTGGCATAATCCCAAGGGGCTACCAACCCAGCCACATATAAAATTCCTGTCTTAATGGAAGGCTGTAGTTGTTTTATCTTTAATAAACTGTAATGATTAAAAGAAGAAATACTCACCTGCTCCTCCATGCCATAATCCTTGACAGCCTGTAGAACTTTCTCTTCTAAGCTTCTATATAATACAATACCGTTTTTTAACTCAATATGGAGCTGTACCTTCTTCCCTTTTAAAAATTCCAATACCTCTTCCAACCTTGGGATCCTTTCCCCTGTGAAGCTTTCACCAAACCAACG
>JBFNEZ010000087.1:0-14527 GCA_040797825.1 Thermotaleaceae bacterium
CCTCCCGTCCTGTGTACCATTCTGTTGGATGCTCGATGACGGAACGCATAAGATGGGTTCCCTACGATTTATAAGTAATAACCACATAGATTTTCTTGCCTCCACGTAGGGGTTGCAAACCTTGCAACCCGCCTATATCGCATCACGCTACTACTGCGAACCAGGTTCGGTAATACCCCTTTGCAAACAATTCCTTTGTACAAACAGTATGGCCATTTAGCCTTTTATTGTCTCATCTAGTGGGCTTTTAATTTTTCTCAGACTAACATTTGAAACATAAGTATAACCCTCAGTAGTCCTGGAGCTTTCATGCCCTAACTACTCTTGAATATACCGCAGATCTGTTCCACTTTCTAATAGATGGGTGGCAAATGAATGACACAGAGAATGTACCGTCGCCTTTTTAGACCTTGGAATATTATATGCGATTTTCTCTTTGTTCAATATATTTGAATATCTTGGGACAACCCAATGCCGTTTGTCAGCATCCCATCTTCTCTGAGGTAACTCCCGAATTTTCCTCACCCGCTCTTTAGAATATTGAAATGCAACTGCAATCTCATCTTTATTAAGGGCTTCTACTTTCAACTAAATATCTCTATCGCTACTATTCTACATATCGCTACTATTTCCTTCCATTTTAATACATTTTTTACATTATATCGCGGTCTTTCCTAGGGAAGTGAAAACGGTCCTTGCTTGCCTACTAATTGGATTTGATTATCACGATCTTTATTACTTTGTAGCACTTATATTTAGGTTATGATATGGTTTTGAAACCCTATTCTAACCTACTGCCCAGGGTATGAAATAACCCTAATTCTCACACCATCACTACACTCTTCAAGCTCACCATTAAAATTAACTTTAGCATTAATAAATTCAATGTTCTTTCACTACATATATTTTAAGGGGATTTATATACATAAAAACCTGTGGATAAAGACAGAATCTTTTCTATCTTATCCACAGGTTTCGATCAAATCTTGCAAATTTTCCGTCTACATAATTGATTTATGTAGACATCTTTGGTCTATTCCACAGTTACGCTTTTGGCGAGATTTTTGGGTTTATCCACATCGCAGCCTCTGGCTACGGCGATATAGTAGGCCATCAACTGTAGGGGGATGACACTCAAAATCGGGGTCAGTTCATCCATGGTATCAGGAATAAACAGTGCCACATCAGCGGATTTTTCTATCTCCTTGTTCCCTGCCTTGGCAACACCTACCACATAGGCACCTCTGGCCTTTACCTCTTGGATGTTAGAGAGCATCTTGTCATAGAGGTGATCCTGGGTAGCCAATGCAATGACTAAGGTACCTTCTTCCATCAAGGCGATGGTTCCATGCTTCAATTCTCCCGCTGCGATGGCAAAGGAGTTAATGTAAGATATCTCCTTTAACTTTAGGGAACCTTCATAGGCCACATTAACATCCAGACCTCTGCCCATGAAAAATACACTTTCGTTGTTAAACTGATGATCCGCCAAATGCTGGATGGTGTCATAATGATCTAGTATATCTTGAACCTTCTCAGGCATGGTCTTTAATTCGGTGATGATCTCCGTATACTGCTCAGTAGATAGAGTTCCCTTGGTCATAGCCATGTGAAGGGCTACTAGGTACATGGCTACCAGCTGGGTGGTATATGCCTTAGTCGATGCAACGGCAATCTCTGGTCCAGCCCAGGTGTAGAATACATCATCGGATTCTCTTGCTACAGAGCTTCCAACTACATTGACGATAGATAAAATTCGCGCACCTTTCCTCTTGGCCTCTCTCAAGGCTGCCATGGTGTCCAGGGTTTCTCCGGACTGACTGATGGCAATAAATAGTGTTTTTTCATCTACAAAAGGATCTCTATATCTAAATTCCGATGCTACATCTACCTCTACAGGTATCTTAGCAAATTTCTCAATGGCATATCTTCCTACAAGACCAGCATGATAGGCTGTACCGCAGGCTACGATATAGACCTTGTTGATTTTATCGAGATCCTCTTTTGTCAGCTTGATCCCGTCTAGATGGATGTTGCCTTCCTTGTCTAGTCTTCTTAAAAGGGTTTCAGAAACCCCCTTTGGCTGCTCGTGAATCTCTTTCATCATAAAATGCTCATAGCCTTCTTTTTCAGCGGCCTGTGCATCCCAAGTCACATGGAAGACTTCTCTATCCATCTGTTGACCCAATTCATTGAAGATAGTCACTTTATCCTTTGTAAGTAATACAACCTCATCATTATCTACCAAATACATATCTCGCGTGTATTTAAGAAGGGCAGGAATATCCGATGCAATAAAATTCTCCCCTTCACCCAGTCCTACGATAAGGGGACTGTCTTTTCTTACTGCTACAATTTTATCAGGCTCTTCCTTGCAAACCACACCGATAGCATAGGCCCCTTCCATCTTTTCGATGGCTTTAAAAACTGCCGCCAGAAGGTCTCCTTCATAGTAGTAATCGACTAAATGGGCAATTACTTCTGTGTCGGTTTCTGATTTAAAGGAAATTCCCTTCTCCTCAACAAGCCATTCCTTTATTTTCATATAGTTTTCAATGATCCCATTATGAATTACAGCAATGTTGCCTGCCACATTTGTATGCGGATGGGCATTGCGATCGGAAGGCTCTCCATGGGTAGCCCAACGGGTATGACCGATACCTAGGGTCCCGCTGATGGTTTCTTCTTTCAAGTGATCTGCAAGGATACTCAATCTTCCCTTATGCTTTCTAACCTTTACTTCACCCTTATCATATATAGCAATACCCGAGGAATCATATCCACGGTATTCCAACCTCGATAATCCCTCTATCAGTACAGAGGTCGCTTCTTTACTGCCAATATAGCCAACGATTCCACACATAATTAACACGTCTCCATTCTTTTATCATCTTGATAATTATTTGAGAACTGATTTTTGGCAATAAAAGATCAGGGCAGCACCCTCTCCTGTATTTGCTGCTCTTTTATGACCAGTATTCAGTTTTTTCACCCAATCCCATTTGTCCCTCCAATCACTTGGAGTCTTTGTAGGACTTCTAACGGTGGTGAAACCGCAGGGCATCCGCCGAAACTTCGATAAACCCTGTTCCTCGTCAACTTAAATCCTATTGTCCGCACTGATTTAAGTCCTGGCGCTTTTATATATTTCTGCTCTAATTCTTCTCAATAAGCCTCACCCCTTTCCAAGGTTTTGAATAAATTCCATAAATCCTAAATCTATTTTAAAGGACACCTTAGTATAATATTGAATGATTTTTTTGTCAACAGTTCTTATTTTTTCGAAAGTGGTTTAGAAATTTTGAGCGGACACGAGGTCCGCCCCTCCATCAATCCTTTGATCCCATTTATTCTTTCTATAATAACCGTTCCTCAATAACCTTTGCTAAATTTTGTGCCAGCCTTTTGAGTTCTTCCTCGTCTTTACCTTCCAGCATCACTCTCACAAGAGGCTCTGTTCCAGAGGGACGTATAAGTACACGACCTTCTCCATCCATATGGCTTTCTAGCTTTTTTATCTCCTGAGCAACCACATCATCTTCCATATAACTGTGCTTATTGCCATTAGATACCTTGGCATTGACCAATACCTGCGGATAGGTTGTCATGGCCCCTGCCAGCTTAGACAGGGCCTGTTTTTTTTCTTTCATTACCATTAGTAGCTGTAAAGCTGATAGCAGGCCATCACCAGTGGTGTTATGTTCTAGGAAAATGAGATGTCCTGACTGCTCTCCCCCAAGATTATAACCCTCTTGAAGCATTTTCTCTAAAACATAGCGATCACCTACATTGGTTCTTTCCAGCTTACAATTGGCTTTTTTCAGAGCAATTTCTAAGCCTATATTGCTCATAACCGTTGCGACTACTGTATCCTGTGCTAACTTTCCAGTCTCTTTCAAGTAGCTTCCGCAAATAGTCAGTATCTTATCTCCATCTACAATCTGTCCCTTCTCATCTACAGCAATGAGCCGATCTGCATCTCCATCAAAGGCCAAACCTATATCTGCACCCCAATCTATCACCTGTTTTTGCACAGCTTCTGGATGGGTAGAACCACAGTTAAGATTAATATTGAGACCATCGGGCTTATGATGAATGATTTTGAGCTCCGCCCCTAAGGCTGATAAAACAGAAGGAGCTGCAACATAAGCTGCACCATTGGCGCAGTCTACTGCAATCTTCATTCCACGAAGATCCACATTGATAGTATTCTTTAAGAAACTGGCATATTGCTTAATAGCATCATCAATCTCGATTTTTTTACCTATATCTTTCCCTGTTGGATTGGATGCAACCTCTTTATGATTTAAGATAATATCTTCTATCTCTTCTTCCATGGTATCAGGCAGCTTAAAGCCTTCCTCACTAAAGAATTTAATCCCATTGTATTCTACTGGATTATGGGAAGCAGAAATAACAACTCCTGCATTGGCACCATAGTGTCTTGTCAAATAAGCTACGGCAGGGGTAGGTACAATTCCAACGGAAAGTACATCTGCTCCTGTTGAAAGAATCCCTGCAGTTAATGCGGCCTCCAGCATATCTCCTGATATTCTGGTATCACGACCAATGACGATTTTTGCTTTTTTATAGCTTCTGGTCAATATGTATGCACCAGCTCTACCCAGTTGATATGCTAATTCTGCTGTTAATTCTAGGTTTGCAATTCCTCTTACACCATCAGTACCAAACAGCTTTCCCATATGTTTAACTCCTCTCGTAATAACATCTTATTCCACTCTCATCTATTACGATACTTTTATAGATATGCTTTTCAAAAAATCAATATAAAGATAACCTTTTATAGTTTATCATATTTTAGGTGTTTATTCAATTTTGCCACTCTGCTTTTTATTGTCTTTATTTGTTGAAAAACATCGTATTTTTGTGGATTAAGACATTCCTCTTAGGAGCATTCTAACACAGTTTTTCCTAGTGCAGCAGCGGCTGTTCCCAGCTCAACGCCGTAACCTAACTCATATAATGCCATCTCGATACCACCCATAACGGTATAGGCATCCATAAAATGGAAGGATCCCATATGCCCCACACGGAAGATTTTGCCTTGTATTTTTTGGAGTCCTCCTCCGATCACAATACCATATTTGGTTCTGAGCAATCCTGCAAATTCTTTATAGCTGATATTACCAGGCATTTTTATGGCAGAAACCGTATCTGAAGCATATTCTGCTTCAGAAAAGAGCTCTAATCCCATGGCAATGGCTGCATTTCTTACGCCACAGCCAATCAAATGATGTCTTTGCCATACTTGTTCTAGTCCTTCTTCTTCAATAATGGCAAGGGCCTCTTTTAAGCCAAATAGTAAGCTTGTAGAAGGCGTGTAGGGAAATTGGTGTGCAGCCATTTTTTCTTTTACAGCATGGTAGTCCCAATACCATCTAGCCATTGTAGATTTTTCAGTCATTTCCCAAGCCCTAGGACTAAGGGCAACAACACCTATTCCAGGTGGCAGCATAAGTCCTTTTTGCGAGGCGCTAACTACCACATCTATCCCCCATTTATCTGTTTCTAAAGGCACGCAGGCCAATGAACTGATAGCATCTACTACCAAAATGGCTGGATGTCCCAGTTTTTTTATCATCAAGGCTATGCCTTCTACATCATTGGCAATGGCTGAAGTCGTTTCGTTTTGAGGAAGACAAACTGCTTTTATCTTTTTTTCCTTATCTTGCACTAGTAGGGCTTCTATTTCTTTTACCTTAGCCGCCTCTCCCCATTCCTTTGTAAGACGAATGACATTTAGACCATGTTTTTCTCCTATCTCTGCCATTCTATCACTAAAAACACCAAGGCAGACCGCCAGTATTGTATCTCCAGGAGAAAAGAGATTTACAATAGCAGACTCAAGAATACCACTTCCTGAGCTTGGAAAAATCAAAATATCATTTTCTGTACGAAATACTTTCTTTAGTCCTGTTACACAAGTAGAAAGCAAAGCTTCAAATTCAGGCCCCCTATGGTTGATTAGTGGTTGTGATAGACTTCTTAGAATTCGATCAGGTATATTGGTAGGTCCTGGTATTTGTAACAGCTGTCTTCTTTCCATGGTTGATTCCTCCTATGTATTGGATACGATAGTTTTTACTGCTTCTACTACTTCTTCTATATGGCTTCTCTCAATTCCTCTATGGGTAACCATTCGAAAGGATGTTTTAGAAATCCGTTTTGCTTTGATTCCCTTTTCCATCAATTGGTTTAAAAATTCATCGATGGTAATTGAAAGCTTTTCAACCGATGCAGTAACAATATTGGTATGAATTTTTGAAACATCTATGTTCAGCTTATCAATAGCTAGTAATCCCTGTCCTAATATTTGTGCATTTTGATGGTCCTTTTCAATTTGAGGCAACATGGTTTTCAAAGCCACAATACCTGGTGCTGCTATGAAACCAGCTTGACGAAACCCCCCGCCTAATCGCTGTTTTATCCAACGGGCTTTTTGAATAAAATCCTTCCTTCCTACTAACACAGCTCCAAAGGGTGCACTAAGCCCTTTCGTCAAAGCAAACATCACCCCATCCACATTTTTTACAATTTCTTTGACATCAACACCTGAAGCAACAGCTGCATTAAAAAGCCTGGCCCCATCCATATAGACGGGAATGCCGTATTGTTCTCCCAACTGGCATACTTGATTGATATTTTCTAGGGGTACTACCATACCCCCATTGAGGTTATTGGTGTTTTCAATACAGATCAAAGAGGTTTTTGCTCGCTGTATTCCTTCCTCTTGTATTAAAGATTCCATCAAATCAATGTCATAGATTCCTTTAGGTACGGAAATAGGCCTGGTTTGCACTTGAGATAGAGCGGCAAGCCCTCCAACTTCTAAGTTATAGATATGGGAGGTATCTCCTAGGATAACCTCTTCTCCCCGCTGGGTATAGGTCATAACCGCTGCTTGGTTTGCTAAGGTTCCTGACGTAAAAAATAAGCCATCTTCTTTTCCCAGCATTCGGGCTGCCAATGTTTCTAACTCCCTTACAGTGGGATCCTCACCCATAATGTCATCCCCTACCACTGCATGGTACATGGCCTCGCGCATCTCTTGTGTGGGCTGTGTCACTGTATCTGAACGCAAATCAATCCAGTTTTGCATATTATCATCCTTTCCCGAAATACCCATAATTTTCTTAAGCTTTGAACATCTTCAATTATATCGGATCTTTTCAAATAATTCTATCGTAAACTTAAAAGGATACCCTATTGCTAGGATATCCTTTTATATTCATTTTATAATGTTCGTAGTGAAAAGGGATTATGCTTTTGCTCCCGTTTTCTTTGTTAACACTTGATATGCATACCCTGCTAGGATAAATGCCAGAACTAATAATAAGATTGGGAATACAACCAAAACATAGTTGGCTTTTGCTAAGTTCGTTTGGATTAATAGAATTAGGGCTACCACAGTTACTACGAACATGAAGCACATCGGAATAACAAACATACTGTAGTTCTTTCCTGTATTCTTTAACCATACTGCAATTGCAATCAATGCCAATGCAGCAAGTAATTGGTTCGCAGAACCGAATACTGGCCAGATTGCATTGTAGCTGCCTAGTGCCATCCATCCACCTAGTACAACAGTGATGGTTGTAGATACATAGCGGTTTGCAAAAATACTTTGTTGCTCTTTTGTATTGTCTTCAAAGTATTCTTGGAAAATAAATCTTCCAAGTCTTGTAGCAGTATCCAAGCTTGTTAGAGCAAAGGCAGATACAGCAAGGGCAACAAAGGATTTACCTACTGTAAAAGGAATACCAAAGCTGGTCATGAAGTTACCGATACCATCCGAGAACACGTTAACAGGTCCACCAGCTGCTGCCAACTCTGCAAATTTATCATTTGTAATATAGGCAGCTGTGATGATAGCAATTACTGCCAATACACACTCAATTAGCATACCACCGTAACCGATTACCTTAGCATCGGCTTCATTATCGATTTGCTTAGAAGTTGTTCCGGAACCAACTAGGGAGTGGAAACCAGAAATAGCACCGCAGGCAACGGTTACGAAAAGCATTGGGAACAGGAATGTTCCGTTTACATTAAATCCTGTAAAGGCTGGCAGCTGGATAGTTGGTCTTGTAATAACCAATCCTAAAACGGCACCAGCAATCATTGCGTATAATAGATATGAGTTCAAGTAATCTCTAGGTTGTAATAAAATCCATACAGGTGTTACGGATGCGATGAAAATGTATACCATTAAAAATCCAACCCATACGTTTTTGCTTAATGCCAATGGGAACATGTTTCCAATTGCGATACATATGAAAAGTAATGCTACACCGATAACACTGGCAAATCCAAGGTTTACACCTTTTCTATATACTGCAAAACCAAATACAATGGCTAAAACAATAAATAGTAAGGAAGCCGTTGCAGCCTCTGGAACACTCACAAAGGTGTTTGCAACAATGTTTGTAAATGCCGCAACAACCAATAGAAGGGTTAACCATGCGAATATAGCAAAGAGTCTTTTGCCTTTTTTGCCCATATTTACTTCAATAATTTCTCCGATAGAGTTACCATTATGACGAATAGATGCAAATAGAGAACCAAAGTCCTGTACCCCTCCAAAGAAGATACCACCAATGATAATCCAAAGCATTACAGGCACCCATCCAAAAATAGCTGCTTGGATTGGTCCAGAAATAGGACCTGCACCTGCAATAGATGCGAAGTGATGACCCAATAATACTGGGGCTTTTGCCGGTACATAGTCTACACCATCGGCCTTGGTATGGGCAGGAGTTTTTCTAGTAGGATCTACTCCCCACTGCTTTGCCAACCATGCACCATAGGTCACATAGGCAATACTAAAAATGATAATACTTGCTATTACTAATACCAATGAGTTCATAAAGCTCCTCCTTTACTTTTTTAATATTATTTTCTGATGAAAAGTATGATAGCTATAAAGATGTAACTGAAAGCTATAACCGGTAAGCTTTCTGCACCTCCTTTCCCTTCCGATTGGTTATAACCTCATTATGCTGTAATATTACAAGGACAAGGGCAATATCTACCCATCCCTTAAAGCCAAAGGCAAAACTCTTATGATGCTTAAATTTCTTCACCAATTCCAAAATCTCTGGTTCATATTCCTCATTCACCACTACAACCCCTGTAATTAGGGTAGACATGTGCTCATCATGGGGATTTACAAAGCTATCTATAGATTTTTTTAACATGTCTGTAAATTGATTCAAGCCTTCTCTCTCAATTTTGTCGAAGTTCTTAACAAATACATATTCATTGTTTTCAAAGGCATAAACTGTAGCTTTTTTAGTAGCAATATATCTCTCATTGCGTGCATAATACTTAGCCAACAAATCTATTTTCATGTTCTGATAATGGAAATCCTTTTCCAAATCAAAATGCCTCTGCAGTCGTTGCTCCAACATATCCCGATATGTCGTAAAATCCATGTTGAAATCACCCTTATCCTTTGTCGTCCTTTTTATTCTATGAAAACCTTTTCGAATATACGCCTAACTCTATTATACAGAATCTGTAAGCTGCCTTAAAGATATTTTTGCATCAATTGTATGATTTCGATGATGAACTGTCGAAAATAAAGTGCTATTGGTTTCTGGAAATTTATAGATTTTATATGAAAACATACTAATTATCCAAAGTGCTAGGAAAATGTTTCCTAACAGCACCAAATGCCATAGAACCCACAGTTATGAAATTAGATATTATTATACTATAAAGACTTTCTAGAATAAACATATTTTTATGCTTTTCCAGAATCTTTTATAATGATGCATTTATTTTAATATTCAGAATTTATTTTGTGCAAAAAGAGACGGGATAAAACCCGTCTCAAATTAATTGTTGCTTATAAATTCCCTTAGCCTCTAACTGCCTCCGCTCCTTTTTCCAAAGCTGCTTTATTCATAGGAATAAGATGTTCCTTGCTAGGACCAAACACCTTTCTTAAGGCTGCAATGATTGAATCAATAGATACGATCTTTGTCAACTCAAGAAAAGCACCCAGCATTACCATATTGGCCACCTTTGCATTTCCAATACCATCAGCAATTTCGTTTGCAGGGATATAATAGGGAACCACATCTTCACGGCTAGCTTTCTGATCAATCAGTGAACTATTGACTAAAAGCAAGCCATCGGTTATCAGGTCCTTTTCAAATTTGAGTAATGATGGCAAATTCATCACAATAGCAGAAGTTGCATGGGTAACGATGGGAGAACCCACTGGTTTATCTGATAGGATCACGCTGCAGTTGGCTGTTCCTCCCCGCATCTCTGGCCCATAGGAAGGGAGCCAAGATACATTTTTTTCTTCAATCATTCCCGCATAGGTTAGCAATTGGCCCATGGACATTACCCCCTGACCACCAAAACCTGCACAAATAACTTGTTGTGTTGCCATATTACTTCACCTCCTCTGGTGCACGAAAATTTCCAAGGGGATAGTAGGGTATCATATTCTCTTCCAGCCATTGGATAGATTCTGTTGGCGTTAATCCCCAGTTTGTGGGACAAGTAGACAATACCTCTACAATACCAAAGCCTTCACCAGCTAGTTGTACCTCAAAGGCTTTTTTGATAGCTTTTTTCGCTTTACGGATATTTGCAGGTGTATTGACAGAAACCCTTTCTACAAACACAGCACCATCAATGGTAGCCAGCATTTCAGATACTCTTAAGGGCATTCCTGCAGTAACTACATCTCTACCATAGGGTGAAGTGGTTGATTTTTGTCCAATAAGTGTGGTGGGTGCCATCTGGCCTCCAGTCATTCCATAGATGGCGTTATTCACAAAGATAGTAGTTATTTTCTCTGCTCTATGGGCTACATGTACGATTTCTCCCGTACCAATAGAAGCCAAATCCCCATCTCCCTGATAGGTAAATACAACCTTTTCTGGAAATACTCTCTTAATACCCGTTGCAACGGCAGGCGCACGACCATGGGCTGCTTCATGCATATCACAATTAAAATAATCATAAGCCAATACAGAACATCCTACTGGTGCTACCCCAATCGCATCTCCTAGTACATCCAACTCTTCCAAGACCTCTGCAACCAATCGATGGATAATCCCATGGGTACATCCTGGACAATAGTGGAAGGGTTTATCTGTTAATCCATTTGTTCTTTCAAATACCACTGTCATTATTGTCCACCCCCTAATATTTCTTTAACCTTTTCAACAATTGCATCGGGCGTAGGTATCATACCGCCAGCTCTACCATAAAAGTGAACTGGATACCTTCCGTTGCTTGCAATCTTAACATCATCTATCATCTGCCCCATGCTCATTTCAACCGATAACAGAGCCTTTACACTGGGAGGCATCTCTTCAAAGGCTTTTGTTGGAAATGGCCATAGGGTGATTGGACGGATAAGTCCCGCATGAATCCCCTCTTCTTTTAACATCTCAATGGCATTTTTTACAATTCTTGCCGTTGTACCATAGGCTACCATGACGACTTCAGCTTTATCCATATGATAGGTTTCATAACGCACTTCATTTTTTTCTATTTCAGCATATTTTTTCTGCAGATGGATATTGTGCTTTTCCAGTTCCGCTGGATCTAAGGCCAAGGAGTTAATGATATTGGGTTTTCGTTGTCCCTTTGTTCCTGTAGTAGCCCAATCCTTTGGAGGCAATTCTCTCTTTGAAGCTTCTTTAAATTCGATGGGTTCCATCATTTGTCCAATCATCCCATCTCCAATTACCATCACAGGATTTCTATAAAAATCTGCTGCTTCAAAGGCTTCCATAGTTAAATCCACGGCTTCTTGCAGTGTAGCAGGTGCATATACCAAAAGACGATAGTCCCCATTTCCTCCCCCTCGGGTAGATTGAAAATAATCGGATTGAGCTGGCTGAATGCCACCTAGGCCCGGGCCTCCTCTAGAAATATTGACGATTACACAGGGCAGCTCTGCTCCCGCAATATAGGAAATACCTTCTTGTTTTAATGCGATTCCTGGAGAAGATGAAGAAGTCATAACTCTAGCGCCTGTTCCTGCAGCCCCATAAACCATGTTGATTGCTGACACTTCACTTTCCGCCTGTACAAAACATCCTCCTACCTTATGCAATTCTCTAGACATATATTCAGGTAACTCATTCTGTGGCGTAATCGGATATCCAAAGAAATATCGACATCCTGCTTTAATTGCTGCAGCACCAATTGCTTCATTACCCTTCATCAATATTTTTGCCATTATACTCCCCCCTATTTCTCCATATCTCGTTCCACTTTGATTACCAAATCAGGACAGATTGCTGCACAGTTGGCACATCCAATACATTTATCCATTTCTTTAACTGTAGCGGGATGATAACCTTTAATGTTAATTTTCGTTCGATCCATATCAATGATCTTCACAGGACAGACCGTTGTACACAGCTCACATCCTTTGCATAGATCTTCCTTAAAGCTCACTTTTCCCTTTGCCTTGGCCATAGTATTCAACCCTCCCTATGCTATTTCAATTATTTTGTTATGATTCCCCATATCACTTTACAAAATCCTACATCCAATTCTCACGCATATACATTTTGATTGGAAAAATTTCCCCTTCCATATCCATTGGAAGCTTTGCTGCAATTTCCTCTACTACGCTGATATATCGAATGGGGATATGAAGGCTTTCTGATACCTTTTTTGCCAATTCCTGTCCCCGGAATAAATCCTCCACGGTAGTTTCTCTAATTAGATGGGTATTGTTGACCAGTCCTGTAACCGATGCCCTTGCTACCTTCTCAATTTCATTTATATGGGAGATGGCATCCTCAGGATTCTGTGTACCAGGGCGGTTGGCATTGAGTATGCAGAACATGTCATAGGTGCCCTTTTGAAAAAAACGATGATATCTTCCTAGGGCCCTAGCTCCCACTGCATCTCCTCCCACATCCAATATGACCTCACAACTTTCATCTTGCATCGGTCCTAGAACAGCAGCCGCCACTGCTGGCAAATCAGAGCCCTTGGATTTTTCTAAGTTGCTGCCAATAACTTCAATTCCCATTTGTTCCAACATTTCTTGTTTTTCTCTGCTGCGAAAATAAGGATTGATAACATCTAAATCTGCAAGGGCTACCTTCCTTCCCTGCTGGGCCAACTTCACAGCATAGTTCACAGCAAATTCTGTTTTACCGCTTCCATAGTGTCCTATGATGATTCTGATTCGTTTATCTTGTATCATGACATCACCTTTCAAGGAATATCCTTTTTTGGTCTTTCTACATGAAATGTAATTCTTTACAAGAGCACCCATTGATCCGCCACTGCATTTCATTTATTTCTGTGAGGGCAATCTATAGTTAAACCTTTACTTTAAATGTATATTTTGGCTTCTTCTTCCCCTCGAAGTACCCTTAATCCACCCTCTGCCAAGGCAATCATTTCATCTTCTCCTGGGTAGAGTAGAACTTTGGCAATAAAGCTGACCCGTTGGGTAATCCACTCTACAAAGGTCTTGTCATAGGCGATGCCGCCGGTTAGCACCACAGCATCTACTCGCCCCTTCAATACGGCTGCACAGCTGCCTATTTCTTTTGCTACTTGGTAGGCCATAGCTTGATATATCAATTCTGCATTTCTGTCCCCTGCTGCAATCATGGATTCTACTTCTCTGCCATCATTGGTACCCAGGTAAGCTACTAAGCCGCCTTTTCCTGTGATTTTTTTCTTGATTTCTTCTAATGTGTATTCTCCTGAGAAGCACAGCTTAGCCAAATCTCCAACCGGCAGTCCTCCAGCTCTTTCTGGTGAAAAAGGTCCCTCCCCATCTAATGCATTGTTTACATCAATGACCCTGCCTTTTTGGTGGGCACCTACGGAAATTCCGCCTCCAAGGTGAGCTACAATCAGATTCACCTCTTCATAGTTTTTTCCTATTTCTTTAGCAGCGCGCCTGGCCACTGCTTTTTGATTAAGGGCGTGAAAGATACTTTTTCTTTCTATTTCAGGCATTCCAGAAATTCTTGCAATTGGTTCCAATTCATCAACTACCACAGGATCTACAATATAGGCTGGTATGTTCAGCTGTTTGGCAATCTCATTGGCCAATATACCACCTAGATTGGAAGCATGCTGGCCTAAAACACCTATTTTCAAATCTCCTATCATGGCTTCTGATACGTGATAGGTTCCTCCTTGGATAGGTTTTAGGAGTCCCCCTCTGCCAACAACTGCGCTTAATTTCGTTAAATTAATACCATTTTCATTGAGGGTTTCTAGGATTACTTTTTTTCTAAATTCATATTGGGTAAATATTGTATCAAATTGATTGACTTCTTCTGCTGAGTGGCGAAGGGTAGTCTCTAAAACTGGCTTTTCATTATCAAAAATGGCAATCTTTGTAGATGTTGAACCAGGATTTATGGTTAAAATGCGATACACTTCCGTCATTTGCTTTTCCTCTCCTTTTTTTGGAATGGGACATAGAAATCCTCCCTAGATATATTCACCTGTTGGGACATCCTATAGGGTTTATAGTCCTGCCTTTGAA